>JBAVOA010000544.1:0-1754 GCA_049691635.1 Aestuariivirga sp.
AGTCAGGCTGGCCGAATCCTTTGAGGATCCGCGATTGCGACAGCTTGCAAACCGACTGATCTATGTCGAAAACGCCGGGGCTCTCGATGCCGCAACCAAGGTTCAATTCGACCGGGCCATCGCCCGCCGGCTTCTGATGACTGGGAAGGTGCCGTGGCTAACGCTTCCCAGGGCGATCGAGGAAGCAAATCATCTGCTTGAAACGGCGGGTGGTGGAGATGCAGACAGAATCCGTGAACTTGCGGAGTATTTGAAGGCGAGAATGAGTGATGCCGTGGCAATTGCAGAGCACCCTCAATGACCGACCATGATCTGACCCGCTTTGTAGAGGCTCAGTTGCCAGTTTGGCGTCAGGTCGAGGATGAATTGACCTGCGGTTGCAAGCGCTCCCACTGGATGTGGTTCATTTTTCCCCAATTGGCCGGCTTGGGCCATAGCGCCATGGCGCAGCGCTTTGCCATCCGGGACTTGGATCAGGCAAGGCGTTATCTGGATGACCCTATACTGGGGGAACGATTGCGCCATGATGTGCAGCTCATGCTCAGTCACAAAGACAAGTCGGCTCTGGATATTCTAGGCTCGCCTGACGACCTCAAATTCCATTCCTGTCTCACCCTGTTTCATGCCGTTTCCTCGGAACATTCCGACCGCTCCCTCTTTGCGAGGGCCCTGGACCAGTTCTGGGACGGCAAGCCGGATGTCCGCACGTTGGAGTTCCTGGAATTGCCGCCGAGCGGCAGCGCGGGCGCAAACAATGTTGCGAAAAACCCCCACAAGTGAAAACGGCCAGAAGTCCGGATGCTGGGCAGGTCTAAGCCTTCATGTCCATCACGTGAGTGATGGGTTGAATCAAAAAGACTGCAACAATTGATCGGCATCAAGAACGACCATCCGGCTTTCTGATAGGCATTCCTAATCTTGAGAATAAGCGCCTTTAAACAGCTGGAGGATACCATGAGTATGTTCAATCGCAGCGCTGCAATTGTTTTTGGGGCGACGCTTCTGCTGGGAACTACGGCGGCACAGGCCGGCGGGACGGTCGAGGTACTCCACTGGTGGACTTCTGGCGGTGAAGCCAAGGCGGTCGGTGAACTGAAGAAGACATTTGAGGCTCAGGGCGGAAAGTGGATTGACTCGCCGATTGCCGGAGGTGGCGGCGATGCGGCAATGACCGCTTTGCGGGCGCGCGTTGTGGCCGGCGATCCGCCGACCGCAGTGCAACTAAAGGGACCTGGCATCCAGGAATGGGCCAAGGAGGGCGCGCTGAACGACGTAGATGATGTCGCAAAGAAGGAAGGCTGGGACGCGGTGCTGCCGCCCGTACTTGCGGGCATCATGAAGTATGAGGGCAAATATGTCGCAGCACCCGTCAACATTCATCGCGTTGACTGGTTCTGGGCCAATCCGCAAGTTCTTGCCAAGGTCGGTGCCACCATGCCGACTACTTGGGATGAGTTCAATGCCACAGCCGACAAACTCAAGGCGGCGGGGATTACCCCACTGGCCCACGGTGGGCAGCCGTGGCAGGATGCAACTATTTTTGAAGTGGTCGTTCTCGGCGTGGGCGGTCCGGAGTTCTATCAGAAGGCATTGGTCCAACTGGACGAGAAGGCTTTGACGAGTGACACGATGATCAAAGCCTTCGACCAGCTTCGCAAGTTGCGCGGCGACGTTGATCCGTCCTTTTCCGGGAGGGATTGGAATCTGGCCACTGCCATGGTTATGAATGGCGAAGCCGGCTTCCAGATCATGGG
>JBAVOA010000545.1:0-2593 GCA_049691635.1 Aestuariivirga sp.
GTTGGGACGAGGCTGTGTGAAAACGCTGACGAGCTGTTCGAATTATGATTTTGGCCCAGCAACTAAAATTCCAGTCTCAATGAAATCAATGCTTTAGAATATTGCAAATTTCTGAAATTTCGCAGTCTTGGTACAAATCGCGATTCTATTGACGTTTTCACACAGCCTCGGACAGGAGCAGAAGTATCTGCCACCTGCCTATGAACCGGGTCGATCGCACGTAACGTGTTCCCGGCGCTGCAAGTTTAATTGATGGTTGGAACCCGAGAATTGACACAGACCTTGAGCAATGTCGAAAAACTGTCCATATTTCAAGTGGTGGCGCTAGAGGGCGCTGCAATTTCGGGACCCTGGCATTGGAACTCAAATGGCTTGAAGACTTTTTGGCGGTGGCGAACAGCGGCAATTTCTCGCGTGCAGCTGAGGCGCGCAGTGTGACCCAACCAGCGTTCAGCCGCAGACTCAAGGCCTTGGAGACGTGGATTGGCGTGCCATTGCTGGACCGCGGTAGCTATCCCATCACGCTGACGCCTGCGGGTGAGAAATTTTTGCCGGTGGCTGAACGCGTGGTGCGCGATCTTCGCTCCAACCGTGACGAAGTTAGGGCAAGTTCTATGGCGGGACGCTCCATGTTGAATTTTGCCATGCCGCATTCTCTGGCGGTCGATTTCTTCCCTCTCTGGTGGCGGGCCATCGGTGGCAAAGTGATGGCAAAGGTGATTGCCGACAACCTCCATGATTGCGTGGAACTGCTGCTCCATGGCGGCTGCCAGTTTCTGTTATGCTATCGCAGCGAGTCAGTGCCGAATCCAGTGATTTCCAGCGGCTTCACAGGGATTGCAATTGCCAGGGATGCGCTGATTGCTGTTTCCGCTCCCGACCCTTCGGGGCAGCCGCATCACAGGCTTGTGCCGAACAACAAAGCGGCCGTACCGTTTCTAAACTATGCGCCGGATGCCTTCCTCGGGAAGGTGACGGCCAGCTTGCTGAGCGCGGCACCCAACAGGCTCAATTTGTCATTGAGCTATGAAAGCGCCTTTGCCGAGGCTGTCCGCGCCCAGACCATTGCCGGCGAGGGCATTGCCTGGCTGCCCAGAAAGCTGATCGAATCCGACTTTAGGGAAGGCCGCCTTGTGAGTGCGGGAGGCAGTTTGCCTGAAGCAGCGCTGACCATCTGGCTCTACCGGGCCACGCAGAAATCCACCGCAAATGTCGAAGCCACCTGGGCCGCGGCCACAGCCCTTGCCAATGCCGGGGCGACATAGTTTCATCCCTACTGCGCATTGGATCGCCTCCACTGTGTCGACTAGCGTGGCGGATGATCCGGGAAGCTCATGTGAACATAGAAAACGAATTTGTGGTTGGCGTGATCGGCGGGCTTGGGCCCGAGGCGACGCACGACTTCTTTGGCAAGCTGCTGCGTCATTCGCATGCCAAGACGGATCAGGACCATCTTCACGTCATCATTGAGGACAATCCAAAAACACCAAACCGAAATGAAGCGATTGCCGGCCTTGGCCCTTCGCCCGGCCCCTACCTCGCCGCTATGGCGCGGGCATTGGAGCGGGCGGGTGCCGATTTCATCGTGATGGCCTGCAATACGGCCCATGCCTTTGAAGACAGTATTCGTGCAGCGACAGCAAAGCCGTTTGTCAGTCTCATCGACGAAGTCGTCGATGAAGTGCGGCAGGTGCATCGCGCCGCAAAGCGTGTGGGGCTCTTGGCAGCGCAAGGCAGTCTGGACTCGAAAATCTATCACACGGCCTTTGCCCAACACGGAATTGAAGCCCTGCAACTGGCCGCGCCATCGCAGTTGCGCTTCATGGAATTGCTCTACCGCATCAAGTCAGGCGATCGCGGCCGCGCGGTTCATGACGGCATGCAGCAGCTGGGCGGCGAATTGATCGCAAGGGGCGCCGACATCCTGATCGCCGCATGCACCGAAGTGCCGCTGGTGCTGGAATCCGGCGACAATACAAAACCACTCATCGATTCAACCGACGTGTTGGCGCGGCGCTGTGTTGCTTATGCCAGAAAACAAACACCGCTGCCGGGAGGAATCCCAAAATGACCACCACTTATCTCAAGAAGGCAACAAAGACCGCGGCGAGCGGTGATTCAGACACACATGTCACGGTGCGTGACATGTTGCAGACTATCAAGGAAGGCCGCGAAGCGGCCGCTACCGAATTTGCCCGCAAGCTCGATGGTTGGGACGGCGACATCATTGTTAGCCGCAAAATGATCGAGGCGGCAACCAAGGCCTTGTCTGAGACCGTAAAAGACGACATCCGCTTTGCCCGCGACCGCATCTGCGCCTTTGCCGCGCACCAGCGCGATTCAGTGCGTGAGTTTGAAGTAGACCTGATTGACGGGCTTGTGGCTGGCCAGAAGGTGATTCCGATCACCACGGCGGGGTGCTATGTGCCGGGCGGGCGTTATTCCCATGCGGCCTCGGCCCTGATGAGTGTCGGCACCGCGCGGGTGGCGGGGGTGCAGAATGTGATTGCGGCGACGCCGTCCCAGAAAGACAGAGGTATCAATCCTGGCATCCTTTATGCGATGGACATTGCCGGCGCCGATACCATTTTGG
>JBAVOA010000546.1:0-4834 GCA_049691635.1 Aestuariivirga sp.
ATTGTAAGAGCATTGGACACCTGTTCCCCTCGTGTTGTGCTTAAGGGTTAGGCCAGCCTTCCTGTATTGATCCTGAAGCGCCCATTCACCTGGCGTTCATGGAGGGACCATATTTCCTTTCAGGCGCTTCCCCGCTAGCTTGGCCTGATAGACACCAGGCAATCGCAGGCGAGGACTTGAGACATGATGAATGGCAACGACCGCAAGTTTCTCCGGATGGCCTACGATGAAGCCAAGGCGGGATATGACGAGGGCGGCTGCCCCATCGGCTCGGTGCTGGCGCGTGGCGAGGCGCTTGTCTCGCGCGGGCGCAACCAGCGGGTCCAGGGCGGCGATCCCATCGCGCACGGGGAAATGGATGCGCTGCGCAAAGCGGGCCGCCAGAAAACCTACCGCGACACCACGCTCTATACCTCGCTCAGCCCCTGCATGATGTGCACCGGCACCATCATTCAATTCGGCATTCCCAGAGTCGTCATCGGCGAAAACAAGACCTTCGGCGGGAACGAGGCGTTCCTGCGTTCGCGCGGCGTCGAAGTGATCATCGCCGACGATCCCGACTGCACCGCCCTGATGGAACGCTTCATCCGCGAAAAGCCCGAGCTCTGGGCCGAGGATATCGCCGAGGACTAGCGCTCCTCCTTGCGAAACGGCTTCAACAACGCGGGCGGGGCTGCGGCATTGCGCGACATCACCGCCATGGCAACAATGGTGAAGACGAAGGGCAGCGCCAGGAAAACCTCATAGGGTATATGGCCGACGCCCGCCGTTTGCAGGCGGAGCTGGAAGGCGTCGATGAAGGCAAACAATAAGGCAGCCCCAGCGCAGCGCAAGGGGTCCCATCTGCCGAAGACCACCAGCGCAATGGCAATCCAGCCGCGCCCGGAGATCACCCCAAACGTGAAGGTGTTGAATTGCGCCATGTCTGGAATGGCCCAATGACCGGACATATCAAAGACATCGCGAGACCGACGCGATTGATCCACAGCAGACATATTAGATGTTCCAGAAAGAGCCGCTCAGGCTGCGTCCGCTATGATCTGTCGGGATCACGCACCTTCGGTTAAAAGGATTACCACATTAGCACGTTTGCCGGTCAAGTACGATGATGTAGTATCTGCGCCGCTCGTGAGGTCAAAGCAGATCAACAGCTCCTGAGAGCCAGACCTACTGGCCGTAGGTGCGCAAGACCGTCGCTTTTCCGAGTGTCTCCCGCATCACGTCCGCGAGGATCATGCCAGGCGAAGCGTCGCGCTCGGTCTCCGCTTCTGCGGTTTTGAGAGCGTAGAGTGTGAATACATAGTGGTGGACTCCCGTCCCCTTATCCGGGCAGGGGCCGATATAGCCGACACGCCCAAGATCGGCTTTGCCCTGGACGGCACCTTTTGGCATGCCCTTTCCAGTTTTCGCACCGGCACCTTCGGGCAGCCCCATAACATTCGCTGGAATCTTCAGTACCTGCCAATGCCACCAGCCAAAACCGTCGAGAGCGTCCCGATCAAACATGGTGAGGACAAAACTCTTTGTGCCCGCAGGCGCGTCTTTCCAAGAAAGCGCGGGAGATAGGTTCTGTCCATCGCACTCCTTGGCAAGGAATTTCTGGCCCCAATTGCCGTCCGAGATTGACGGGATAGAGAGTTCAAAGGCAAAGGCTGGCCCACCAAATCCAACCAGCATGAGGGCAGCAAGACTTGAGCGCGACATAATCATGTAGAAGGCCCTTCGTTGGTTTGGTGGGTCACGTTAACCTTTGCCTCAATGAGGAATTTCTGGTCCTATCTCAGGGCACGATGCCACCATGTCGATAGCCATACCAAGTTAGCAAATCAAAATGCCGTGAATGGGCGCTGTTTGCTATATCAGATCAGCGCATGCTGCATATCAGCTGCGCCAATGAGTGTATCTGTGCCGCTGCTGGACACAATGTCGGACGTTAGCATTCTTGCGAACACGCGTTTTAAGCAAGGAGGATTTCCCGGTCATCGTGGTTTCAAGGAGATTGCCTCTGCCACTTCCATCTCGCCGATTGATCACCGCATTGAGCGCGACTAGCCGTTCTTAGCCTTGAAGCCGGCGATCAGCTTTGCGAGGTCTGCGGACTCCTTACAATCCCCACATACCTTAGTCAGGACGACGAGTTGCTCTTGAGCTTTGGGAAGATCGTTGGTTTCTAGATAGAGCTCGCCAAGATACTCGTGAGCGCCAACATGATTTGGATTGAGTTTCAATGCCGTGAGGTAAAAGCCGAGTGCCTTATCCATGTAACCCAGCTTGCGGTTGCTAAAGCCCAAGAGGTTGAATGCATCAGCATTGCTTGAGTCCTCGGCAACGATTTTCTCCAAGATTGGGACGGCACCTTTGTAGTCCCCGGCATCCACTTTCGCCTTCGCCTTAAGGAAGTTGCTGCCGGCATTCGGCTTCATGGTTGGTTTTGCCGTCGTGGTCGGGGCGCTCGTAGTGGGTGTACCCGTTGCACCGGTACCAGCACCCCAAATTGCGCCGAGCGGCGCGAGGCTGAAACCCAAAGCTAACGCGAAAACCAACAGTGCACGTTGTGAGCTCTTCATCGGGATTCTCCGGGATATGTGAACAACTCACGTGGATATTCCTGGGCGCAATATCAAGCATTTCTAAAAAAACGTTAATGAAAGTGTAAGTACGCGCCGAACAGAGATTCCCTTCAGGAGGTCGATAGATGACTAGAATCAATTGCTTGGTTTGTTTCTTGGAGATGTCGCCTTTGCATGCAATTTCACCATTGGTGAATCAGCACTGATGTGGCCCAACGACTCGTCTCCCGTTGGCCCTTCTGCGACATGGCTACGGTCGCCGATAACGGCCGCTTTGGCCTCGGAAACAGATATATCTCCACGATCTAGCCATGCCCGTTTATGAGTTCACGCCCTAGCGCTCCTCCTTGCGGAAAGCCTTAAGCAAGGCGGGCGGAGCGGCGGCATTGCGCGACATGAAGGCCATGGCAATGATTGTGAAGACAAAGGGCAGCGCCAGAAACACCTCGTAAGGCACATTGCCGACGCCTGCGGTCTGCAGGCGCAGCTGGAAGGCGTCGATGAAGGCAAACAGCAAAGCCGCACCGGCACAGCGCAGCGGATCCCATCTGCCGAAAACCACCAGCGCAATGGCAATCCAGCCGCGGCCGGAGATCACCCCAAACGTGAAGGTGTTGAACTGCGCCATGGTGAGGAAGGCCCCGGCCACGCCCATGAAAGCGCCGCCAAGGATGACCGCCTGAAAGCGCACCGCCATGACGCTGACGCCCGCCGCATCGGCGGCGCGGGGATTTTCACCGGCCATGCGAAGGTTGAGGCCCCAGGGCGTGCGATACAGAACGAAGGCGATGACCGGCACCGCGATCATCACGACATAGGTCAGGGTGAATTGCTTGAACAGGGCGGGGCCCAGAACCGGGATATCTGCGAGGATGGGCACGCTGAAGGCCTCGAAGCTGGTGACCGTTGGCGGGTTCGATGAATCCTGGAACAGCAGGCGGAACAGGAAATAGGCAAGGCCGGTGCAGAACAGCGTGATGCCAATGCCGCAGACATGCTGGCTGAGCCCAAGGCCAACGGTGAAGACGGCATGCACGGCACCCATCAGGGCGCCGGTTGCCGCGGCCACGAGAACGCCCACCCAAAGATTTCCCGAGTAATAGGCCGCGGTAAATCCGGTCATGGCCGAGAGCAGCATGATGCCTTCGATCCCCAGGTTGAGAACGCCGGAGCGTTCGGAAATCATTTCTCCCAGGGTGGCGAAGGCCAGCGGGGTGGCGATGCGGATGATCGCGGCCAGAAAGCCGACCTGAAACACCTGCTCTAAAGTGGCGTTCATGGCGTCCTCCCCTGAAGGCGCAGGCGGTAGTTCATGAACAGCAGCGCCACCAGCATGGACAGCAACGCCGTTCCCTGAATGACATTGCTCAGGAATGCCGGAACGCCGGTGGCGCGGGACATGGCATCGGCCCCTGTCATCACAGCGCTCAGGAAGATCGCCGCGGGCACCACGCCGAGGGGATTGAGCCGCGCAAGCATGGCGATGACAATTCCCGAATAGCCATAGCCCGGCGAAATTTCGCTCATCACCTGGTAATGCACGCCGCCCACCTGGCAGACCCCGGCAAGGCCCGCCAATCCGCCGGAGAGCAGCGCGGTTGAAACCAGCACCCGGTCGATATTGATGCCGGCGTAGCGGGCGGCCTCGGGATTTTCGCCGGTCACCCGGATGGAAAAACCCAGCACCGTGCGCGAGACCAGAAACCAGATGACGGGGGCCATGAGCAGCGCCACGAGCACACCGAGATGCAGGCGGGTTCCCTCGAGGAAGACGGGAAAGATGGCCGAGTCCTGAATGGGTGGCGAAATCGGATAGCCGCTGAGTGAATCCTTCCAGGGTCCCTCGATAAGGCCCATGAGGGCATAAAAAATCACCGAGTTGAGAAGCAATGAACTCACCACATCGTCAACCCGGAGCTTGACCCGCAGCAGGGCCGGAACGAGGGCGGTGAGGCCGCCAGCGATAGCACCGGCGATGGCCATGGCCAGCATGCCAAGCGGGCCCGGCATTTCAACGGCGCCAATGGCGCAGCTGGCAACGGCGCCGGCCAGCAACTGCCCTTCCGCGCCGATGTTCCAGAACTTGGCCCGGAAGGCCAGGGCCACGGCGAGCCCGGTGAAAATCATGGGTGCGGCGCGCACCAGGGTTTCGGTGATGGAATAGAGGTCGCCAAAGGCGGCCGTGGCCATGATGGCGTAGGACTCGATGATCGATGCGCCGGCCAGCACAATGAGGCCGCTGCACAGCACGAGGGTGGCCGCAA
>JBAVOA010000547.1:0-3287 GCA_049691635.1 Aestuariivirga sp.
GCTCAGGACAGACGGCCAAGATGTGCAATCAGATTGCCATCGCCGGACTGGTGCAGGGCCTTGCCGAAAGCATCCATTTCGGCATGAAGGCCGGCCTCAACATGGAGGATGTGATTGAGGTCATCTCCAAGGGTGCCGCCGGCTCTTGGCAGATGGAAAACCGTCACAAGACCATGATCGCCGGAAAGTTTGATTTTGGCTTTGCCGCTGACTGGATGCGCAAGGATCTCGGCATCTGCCTTGCGGCTGCGCGCCAGAACGGGGCTCATCTGCCGGTCACAGCCCTCGTGGATCAATTCTATTCCGAAGTGCAGAAAATGGGCGGCAGGCGCTGGGATACGTCGAGCCTGATCGCCCGCCTGAACCGCTAGGCTTTCAAAGCGCGCGCCATGTCGAGGGCAAAATAGGTGAGGATGCCGTCTGCACCCGCCCGTTTGAAAGCCATCAGGCTTTCGGGAACAACCTTGTTACGCTCCAGCCAGCCCCGTTCGATGGCGGCAACCAACATCGCGTATTCGCCCGACACCTGATAAACGAAGGTTGGCACGCCGAAGGCCTGTTTGACCCGGGCCACGACATCAAGATAGGGCATGCCGGGCTTGATCATGACCATGTCCGCCCCCTCGCTGATATCAAGCGCAACCTCGCGCAGGGCCTCGTCCGTGTTGGCCGGGTCCATCTGGTAGCTCCGCTTGTCACCGGTGAGCGTTCCTGAAGAACCCACCGCGTCGCGGAAAGGCCCATAGAAGCCCGAGGCATATTTGGCGCTATAGGCCATGATCTGCACATTGCCGTGGCCATGGGCCTCCAGGGCCTTGCGGATGGCACCGATCCGGCCATCCATCATGTCCGAAGGGGCCACGATATCGCATCCGGCGTCAGCCTGCAGCAGCGCCTGCTTGACCAGAACCTCCACAGACGCATCGTTGATGATTTCGCCATTCTCCAGCAGCCCGTCGTGGCCATGGCTGGTGTAGGGGTCGAGCGCCACGTCGCACATGATGCCGATTTCGGGGACCGCCGCCTTGATGGCCCTCACCGCCCGGCAGACAAGATTGTTTCCGTTGAGTGCCTCCCCGGCATCGGCTGTTCGCAACTCGTGCTTGGTGTTTGGAAAGAGGGCAATGAGCGGAATGCCAAGGGCCGCGGCTTCCTCGGCCTTCCGCACCGCCAGATCGACGCTATAGCGTTCAACCCCCGGCATCGAGGCCACCGGATCGGTGGTCTTGTTGCCATCAATGACAAACATCGGCCAGATCAGGTCAGACACCTGCAGGGCATTTTCGGCAATGAGCGAGCGCGACCATGCTGCCTTGCGGTTACGCCGCATGCGTGTGGCAGGGAAACTCTGGAGTGGCGATTTGGGAAAGCTCATGCGGGCTTTCTATCAAGTCCCGCCGGGAAACTGAATAGGGCTGTGGTCGCAGGGCCCAGGCGGCATTTGGCCGGCAACACAGCGTTAACCAAACCGCCAAATTTCAATCGGGATTTTAATCGAATTAACGCCGTTCGGTTATCCATTCTGCCTTTTGAATGACGTCAATTGGTCCGGTGGTCTGATGCACAATTTCTCGAAACTCCTAATTACCCTTCCTGTCATTGCCTAGTCGCTCGCGGCCCTTTCGCCCAAAGCTGCCCTTGCCGAAACCGTCGGCATTGAAAGGGCCCTGGAGCTCCTGGCGAAATCCACCGTCGTCGATCGCAAATGCAGTGTCCTGACAATGCCGGAAAGGGACGAGCTCTCTACATATATCGCAAAGGCAGAAGTTGCTGCTGCGGAAAAAACCACCTTGCAGGTCACCCGCTCCGCCCTTGCGGAAGGGAAAAGCCAGGGACAGGCCGCAGCCTGCGGTGCCGAGTCAAGCCGCGAAGTGCGTGAAACGCTGGTGGCCGCCCGCAACGCCGTCAGTGGGGCAGAAAAAGTGCAAAGTCCCGTGAAAACCCCAATCTTGGCCAGCCGGGCGCCCGTAGCTGGCGCCAGTCTCGCCACCTTTGGCCGCACTATCGAAATCTACTATCTTGAACGGCGCTGCACCTATTTGTCGAAGCGCGAGATAAATGCGTTTTACAAGGCCATGGTGAGAGGCCATCGCGCCGTCGTTGCGGAGTTTGGCAAAGTGGCAGTCTGGAAGATCATGAAATCCGCCGAAGCCCGCGCAAATTACCAGCGTTGCAATGACGAGGGCGAAGCGCGCGTGATATCAGGCTTTGCCGAAGTCGCCAGTCGCTAAGATTTCTTAACCATAATTAGGCCGGCGCGGGAGCCATCTTCCGCGCCAAATTTTTAACCAGACAGGCTTGCATTTAATTAACATAGGAAAAGAAGACTCCATAAACTGTCTTCTAAGAAGCAACAAACTATCGAAAATATAAGGATAAATTTACCCAGACTATTCAGGTCGCCTTAAATCCCCCCGCGTATTCTCAGGCCATCAGAGGAACGGACATAAAAGAAGCCGGCCTCGTAAAACCAAGGGATAGGTGGATAACATGAATACGCAAGTAGTTGGGGGAGTCCGTTCTGCAGAAGTTGCTCCGCAGCGGAAAGAAATCAAGCACCGTTATATGGAAGCCTTGACGCTGATAGAGCGGCTGCATCGCCGTCTGCTCGATGTCATCAAGGATGATTTTGAGCGTTCCGGCGAACCGGAAGTAAACCCTGTGCAGGCGCTTCTCCTGTTCAACATCGCCGACTCCGAACTCACTGCCGGCGAACTGAAGACCCGCGGGCATTACCAAGGCTCCAATGTTTCTTATAATCTCAAGAAACTTGTGGAATCCGGTTACGTAAATCATGAGCGCTCAAGTGCTGACAAGCGTTCGGTACGGGTGAAGCTGACCGCTAAGGGCCAGGCCATCCGCGACCGTGTTGACTTGCTTTACAACCGCCAGCTCCAGGCTGTTGAAGAGGTTGTCGGCCTCTCGGTTGAGGAATTTGACCGTCTGAACAAGGCGCTCACCAGGCTCGAGCGTTTCTGGACAGACCAGATTCTCTATCGTCTATAACAAAGAGTTGAAGTCCAATAAGCCCTGTGGCCGAAAAGCCTCAGGGCTTAATTTTGTTTAAATTCGCCTTCCAGTCCGCTTTGGCAGCGCTTTTGCCTATGTAAACCGCCAAACGCGACGGCTGCCGCCAAATGCTTATTTTTGACGAGTCGCCCCAAGACTGGTACATGTTCCCCAATCAGGAATGATACCTGCCAATGGCTCAACAGAAGCCAGGTGCAGGTTGGCAAAGAGGCAAAAATGTTTTTAAAGTCCGGTTCTGCGGGTAGATCGTATTTTTC
>JBAVOA010000548.1:0-3294 GCA_049691635.1 Aestuariivirga sp.
GGCTGATAAACGACTCCTGAATCCCCATCTTTTTGTATCCGACAACGATGTCTGCACGGAAATTCTCAATATCATTCACGGCTGGCTTTCGATTGCGCACTGTCGATCGTTCCACGAGGGGGAGGAACTCGTTGTAGCTCCCGACATCACTTATCACCGCGAAAATCTCTGGCGGTTTGAAATTCACACGGCGTGTTACAGTGAATTTTGGCAATTCATCAGTGCCCGGAGCGACTGGTCCGCGCGGCCCGTAGCCTGGAAAAGTCATCGCCTGCATGGTGAGACGAACGCGTAAGTGGCGATGCGGCAACCATCAGGAAGCCCTTGGCATAGGCCAGGGTTTCATAAGCCTTGAATTCGTCGGGGGTCACAAAACGGTCGATGGCTGCATGTTTACGGGTTGGCTGCAGGTACTGGCCAATGGTGATGAAATCGATACTGGCGGAGTGCATGTCGTCCATCACCTGCATAACCTGTTCGCGGGTTTCGCCGAGACCCACCATGATGCCTGACTTTGTAAACAATGAAGGGTCCAGCTCCTTCACCCGCTGCAAGAGACGCAGCGAATGGAAATAGCGCGCACCGGGGCGAATCTTTAGATAAAGCGCAGGGACAGTTTCCAGATTATGGTTGAATACGTCAGGCCGGGCTTCGACAATCCGCTCAAGGGCGCCTTCCTTTTTCAGAAAATCAGGTGTCAGAACTTCGATTGTTGTGGTGGGCGCTGCGGCGCGTGTAGCACGGATAACGCGGGCAAAGTGTTCCGCACCGCCGTCATTCAGATCATCGCGATCAACACTGGTAATGACGGCGTGCGACAACCCCATTTTTGCAATAGCATTCGCCACCCGTTCAGGCTCGTCCTGTTCCAGCGCTCCCGGCAGGCCGGTCTTCACATTGCAGAAGGCGCAGGCCCTGGTGCAGGTATCGCCCATGATCATGAAGGTGGCGTGTTTCTTGGACCAGCATTCACCGATATTGGGGCAACCCGCCTCTTCGCAAACGGTGACCAAACCATTCTCCCGGACAATTCTCTCGGTTTCCCCATAGACGGGCGAGCCCGGCGCCCTCACCCGGATCCACGCCGGCTTGCGTAGAAGCGGTGAATCGGCCTTGTGGGCCTTTTCAGGATGGCGGGGTCGCTTATCGATGACGGTTTTCATGCTGTCAGACTGTGCGCCCCTGGAGAGCACGATAAACCATGATCAAAACGCATGCACCGGCAACGGCCACGATCAGCTGGCCCAATATGCCGGCAAGGCCAATATTCAGAAGCCCTAGAGCAAAGTTTCCAAGCAAGGCACCGGCGATGCCGAGCACCATGTTCATGACAAGGCCCGTATCAAACTTCATAACCTTTTCAGCGATCCATCCGGCAAGCGCGCCCAGGATGATCGTCATAATCCAACCAAAGCCAATCATTCTCCCATCCTCTCAAAAGAACAGCATTTCAGACGAGCTTAGCCCCGGCTGCCGCGCAGGACCTTGACGACCAGGATCAGGATAACGGCGCCCACAACGGACACAAGGACATTGCCCCAGAACCAGCCATGGAACATTTCACCAAGCTGGATGCCAGCGGCGTTGGCCAGGAAGCCGCCAATGAAAGAGCCGATTATACCTGTAATGATATTCATGATCAGGCCCATGTTGCTGCCAGTCAGCTTCTCAGCGATCCAACCTGCCACGGCGCCAATCAGCAGGGTTCCCAATATTCCAACGCCACCACCAAGATCCATCAGATTGTTCATTTCAGTTCTCCCGTTCTGTATTCAATTTTAAGTCAAAATTTTTGCGATGATCATGACGATAATGGCACCAATGGTTGCGGTAGCAATGTCGCGGCCATATTCATTCTTGATGCCGAGATCGATCCCCATCCGGTTCAGGACATAGGACCCGACAAAGGAACCGATGACACCACTGATCAGATATTGGACAATACCATAGCCGCCAACGATGAAGCTGGCCAGCCAGCCCGCCACAAGGCCCAGCAACAAGGCGATAATGATATTCTTTCTATCCATTTGAGCCCTCTTTGGTTCGCTCCAGCGCTGAGATATGGCCCACCATGTGGTGGGGTTCAAGAGCCAGGTGTTTGCCGCCTCACATGTGTATGACCCGGCCCTGGGAATCCAGCACGCTCTCATGCATCATTTCAGACAGCGTGGGATGCGGGAAGACCGTGTGCATCAGTTCTTCTTCGGTAGTTTCAAGTCCCATGGCGATGACGAAGCCCTGGATGAGTTCGGTGACTTCGGCGCCTACCATGTGTGCGCCGAGCAGCCTGCCGGTCTTGGCATCGAAGATTGTCTTGACCAGCCCCTGATCTTCCCCGAGGGCGATAGCCTTTCCGTTTGCGAGAAATGGAAAGCGCCCCACCTTGAGTTCGAAGCCTGCGGCCTTGGCCTTGGCTTCGGTGAGGCCTACGGAGGCCACCTGCGGATGGCAATAGGTGCAACCCGGAATTTGCTCCTTCTTCATGGGGTGGGCATCAAGGCCCTTGATCTTCTCGATGCAGATGACGCCTTCGTGCTCGGCCTTGTGGGCCAGCATGGGTGGGCCCGCTACGTCGCCAATGGCATAGAGTCCAGCCACATTGGTGCGGCCAAAACCATCGATGACGATGCAGCCCTTGTCGGTTTTTACGCCGAGGGCTTCAAGGCCCAGATTTTCAATATTGCCGACAACGCCCACGGCGGAGATAACACGATCAACCGTAAGTTCGGATTTCGTGGTGCCCTGCTCTATTGTTGCGGTGACGCTGTCGACGGATTTCTTCAGGGCACTGACTTTTGCGCCGAGCTTTATTTTCAGGCCCTGCTTCTCGAATTGCTTCTGGGCGATCTTGGCGATCTCGGCATCTTCCACCGGCATCACCTGGTCCATGATTTCAACCACGGTGACGTCAACGCCCATAGCATTGTAGAAGGAGGCAAATTCGATGCCGATGGCGCCGGAGCCCACGACCAGCAGGGACTTTGGCATTTTCGGCGGCACCATGGCTTCGAAGTAGCTCCACACCAGCTTGCCATCGGCTTCGAGGCCGGGGAGTGCGCGGGGGCGTGCGCCCGTGGCGATGATGATGTGCTTGGCCGTGTAAGTGCCTGCGCCAAGGGTGCCCTTGGGTTCAGGAATTTGCGGCTGCATGGTGGGTTTGGCGGATTTTACAACGGTAACCTCGCTGGGCTTTGTGATCTTCGCCTCTCCCCAGATGACCTGCACCTTGTTCTTCTTGAGCAGGCCGCCCACGCCACCGTTAAGGCGGGCTGACACGCCACGGGAGCGCTGCAC
>JBAVOA010000549.1:0-3817 GCA_049691635.1 Aestuariivirga sp.
ACAGTATCCCGTGCGCTCCAGAAGATTTCCAGCATTGACGTCCTCATCAACAACGCCGGCCGCGAGCACCTGACGCCTCTCATGGAGGGCGGTGAAGAGGTTGAGGCGGTATTTCGGCGCATCATCGAGATCAACATCATCGGCACGCAGATGGTGACCCGCCGCGCCCTGGCGAAAATGACAAGTGGCGCCTGCATCATCAATACGGCCTCTATTTGGGGCCGCGTGGCCGAACCGCTGTTTGGGGCCTATGTTGCCTCCAAGCATGCCGTCATCGGCCTGACCAAGACCTGGGCCAAGGAACTTGGGCCTGAGGGCATCAGGGTCAACGCGGTGTGTCCGGGGTGGGTGCGGACCGAAGCCTCGATGCGCTCCTTGAAGCTCATGGCGGAACGGCGCAATCGCAGCGAGGACGGACTGCTGGCCGAGATCGTTGGAGGCCAAGCCATTCCGGGCCTGATGGAGCCAGAGGACATGGCCGGGGCCTATCTGTTCCTGGCTTCGGACGCTGCACGGAATATCACCGGTCAGTCACTCGGCGTGGATCGGGGAGAAGTGCCATGGTGAACATGCTGCAGGGTAAACGCATTGTGGTGACGGGCGCTGCAAACGGCATCGGAAGAGCTACGGCTAAGATGTTTCTGGAGGCGGGAGCAAGAGTCGTTGGACTTGACCTCAAAGACTCAGACAAGCCGGTCAACATCATGAAATGCGATCTCACGGTTGAGGCAGAAATCGTGCGTGCGGTTGCTGGCGCCGTAAGAGAAATGGGCGGTATCGACGTATTGGTGAACAATGCCGGGATCATGCAGGAAGCGCCGATTGAGGGCATTACGGCAGACCACATCGACCGTCACTTCGCGGTCAATGTGCGCGGCGCCATTCTCGTCACCCGCGAAGTGCTGCCCCATCTCAAGGATGGTTCGCGGATCATAAATATCGCTTCGGAGCTTGCTTATCTCGGTCGCGCGAACGCTTCGGTCTATTGCGCCACGAAGGCCGCGATCCTGGGACTGACGCGGTCCTGGGCGCGGGAACTTGCGCCGCGCATCCTAGTGAATGCCGTGGCCCCGGGCCCGACCGATACATCCCTTCTTGCTTTTGATACGTTGACGGCCGAGCAAAAACGGCTCGAGACTGCTCATCCCCTTGGCCGTATCGGCCGGCCGGAAGAGATTGCCTCCACCGTCCTGTTCCTGGCGGGATCGGACGCCACCTTCTTTACCGGCCAATGCCTTGGCGCCAATGGTGGCGCCGCCATGCTCTGAGATCAAGCGATATGGAACATACGGTATTTTTCGGCGAACTGTCATGGCCTGAGGCTGAGGCAAAAATTGCTTCAGGCGCTCCCATATTTCTGCCGGTTGGGGCCACCGAACAGCACGGGCGGCACATGTCACTCAATGTCGATGTCGTGATCCCCACGGCCATCGCCGAGCGTGCGGCACGGCGTGTCGGTGGACTGGTTGTGCCCACCATCCCCTATGGGAACCGCTCCCAGCCGCGCTCGGGCGGCGGGAGGCAGTTTCCTGGCACGCTCAATCTCGCGGCGCAGACGTTTTCGCTGGTGGTGCGCGACGTGCTGATGGAACTGTTCCGCCAGAAGGCGCGGAAAATAGTGGTCATCAACGGGCATTATGAAAACATCTGGCCGGCGGTTGAGGGCATCGAACTGGCCCTTGATGGCATTGGCCGCGACCGGTGTGATGGCCTGAACATACTGCGCATCGATCATTGGGAACTGATACGTCCCGAAACTTTGGCGCGGGTCTTTCCTGACGGCTATCCGGGCATCGAGCTTGAACATGCGAGTGTTATCGAGACTTCGATGATGCTGGCATTGCGCCCGGAACTGGTCGACTTGAGCAAGGCTTTGAATGACGGGCCGGCGAAATTTCTTCCCTATGACAATTATCCGTCGCCAATAAAGGAGGTGCCGGCCTCCGGGGTTCTCTCGCTCACGGAAGGGTCGAGCGCGGAGAAAGGCAACTGGCTGCTGGCCGATTGCGTTGACCGAATTGCCGAAATTGTGAACCGAGAGTTTTAGAGGCAGCCAATGACCGACCAGACCTATCAACCTGTTGACGCCGCCATTGTGCCGCGTTTTGCAGGACCCACGACCTTCATGCGTCTTCCTTCAGTATCGTCAGCGGCTGGTCTTGACATTGCGCTGGTTGGAATTCCCTGGGACGGCGGCACCACAAACCGTGCCGGGGCCCGCCATGGCCCCCGTGAAATCCGCAGCCAGTCCAGCCTCATGCGCCGCGTGCATCATGTTTCCGGAACCGAACCTTTCAGCCTCGCGAAGGTCGCCGACGTTGGCGACGTTTCGGTCAATCCGATCAACCTGATGAATGGCTTGCAGCGGATCGAGGCCGGCATCGCCTCAATTGTTTCAAGCGGCGCAATTCCGCTGATTGCCGGGGGCGATCATCTCACCACGCTGCCCGTGTTGCGCGCCGTGGCGCGCAAGCAGCCCGTCGGGATGATCCATTTCGATGCCCATTCCGACACCAACGACAAGTATTTCGGCGATAACCCTTATACGCACGGCACACCATTCCGCCGGGCCATAGAGGAAGGACTGCTTGATCCGAAGCGCGTCATACAGATTGGCATTCGCGGCTCGATCTATGAACCCGGCGAACATGACTGGGCCCGCGCCCAGGGCATCCGCATCATCTACATGGAGGAGTTCGTTCAGCGCGGTGTTTCTAAAGTAATGGAGGAAGCCAGGCGGATTGCCGGAAACGGCCCGACTTATGTGACCTTTGATATCGACTGTCTTGATCCCTCTTTTGCCCCAGGAACCGGAACGCCGGAGGTCGGCGGCTTCACAACGCGGGAGGCCCAACAAATGATTAGGCTGCTCGATGGGGTGAACATCATCGGGGCGGATGTTGTTGAAGTGGCTCCGCCCTTTGATCTCGGAAACCTGACCGCGCTGGCAGGCGCGACAATGATGTTCGAACTCCTCTGCGTCATGGCCACGGCATTAAAGCGCAGAAACTAGTTTCAAAGCCTCATGAGATTTGAGAGTTGATCGACCGGATGGTGGAGAGCCGCGATAAGCGTTTTTCCTTGCGGCTGATGAATTAGTGGGTTGATGTCAGAATCAGGTCGGCACCCTTTTCTCCTATCATTATGGTGGGCGCGTTGGTATTTGCGCCCACGAGCCTGGGCATGATTGAGGCATCAATGACTCGCAGGCCCTGCAGCCCATGGACGCGGAGTTGCGCGTCAACGACGGCCATGCCGTCTGTTCCCATCTTGCAGGTACCAACGGGGTGATAGTGCGAGGAGATAAAGCGCGCCATGTAGCTGCCGATTTCATCGTCCGATGTGCAGGCAGGGCCGGGATCGAGCTCTTCGCCCCGGAAGCCGTCGAAGGCTTTCTGGGCGTGAAGTTTTCGTGCCAGGCGCAAGGCATAGCGGTTGAGCGCCTGATCGGATTCTGCCGTGAGGTAGTTATGGACAACAACAGGTGCGTCACGGATGTCGCGCGAACGAAGACCCACATGGCCAGTGCTGTCCGGCCGCAGCCCGCACCAGTGGATGTTGTAACCGTGAAACTGCGGCATATGATCTGCCGATCCATTCGGATTCATCGCGGCCGGCAGCAGGTAATATTGAATGTCCGGCCTCTCAAGTGCGGGATCGCTCTTGAGAAAGGCCATTGTGTTCATGGGGAAAATCGCGAGTGGCCCGCTGCGGGTGAGCAGATATTGCAGGACGGCTCCCGCAAGCTTCAATGGTTTGGTCATATTGTAATAGGTGATCGGCTGGGTACAGCGGTGCTGCACAAATGAGCCGATAT
>JBAVOA010000550.1:0-12185 GCA_049691635.1 Aestuariivirga sp.
CATCAGCGCCATGATCCGTGCCGCTTCCGGAAACCACTGGTCCCAGCAGATGCCCACCCCCACCATGCCTGCGGCCGTGTCCCAGACCTTGAATCCCGTATCCCCCGGCGAGAAATAGAACTTCTCCTGATAGCCTCGCCCATCGGGAATATGGGTCTTGCGGTAGATGCCCAGCTGGCGTCCATCCGCATCGGCCATCACCGTCGTATTGTAGTGCGCTGGCCCCGCGCGCTCAAAAACGCTGATGGGAAGCACCACACCCAGTTCTTTCGCCAGGGCCGCAAAGCGCGCCACCGTGGGATGCCGGTCGATTTCATGGGCATTCTTGAAATAGCGGATGTGCTGTTCGATACAGAAATAGTCACCGTCGAAAAGTTCCTGCAGCAGAATAATTTGTGCGCCCTTGGTCTTCGCCTCGCGCACCAGCGCCTCCGCCTTGTCGCAATTCTTCTTCCAGTCGTTTTCCGATGCCATTTGCGTAATGGCCACAGTCAGTTTGCTCATTTCAAGTCTTCAACCCCGCAACTTCACGTTTGAATGGCAATGCATCACCGATATCGGCTGCGTCAAGCTCTTCCGCATAGCGATGCCCCGCATAGGTGGCCCAGGCAATGGCGGCCGGCGCCTGCGCATCGCCAAAAACCTTCACCGATTGAATGCCGGCGTCAGCCCAGTCGCCAGCACGCGACTTAAGATCGAGCAGCACCGATTCATTGGGCAGCCGAGACGTCACCATCACCACCGCAGCGCAGGCGATCTCCTGAACTCTTCCCGTATAGCTGCAGCTTGCAGCAACACCACCCGCTTTCACCGCGGTCACCGCGCGCGTCACCCGCACATCGATGCCCAGCTTAAGCAGCCGCGACTGGATCAACCCCTGCTCCAAGGTGTTGAAGCTCCATTCCGCCGCCTTGGCGGAAGGTGTCACAAAGGTCACGCGATTGCCGTTCTGCACCAGAAGCTCGGCCAGAACGCTGCCCATGTAGTAGTGGTCGTCATCATAGATCACCACATGGCCGGACGGCATCCGGCCAGCCATCAGGTCGTCGGGTGTGAACACCGGCATCGCGGGATCGATGGTAATCGGCAGAAGATTGTAGCGGGCAATGCCATCGCGCCGCCACGTGGCGCCTGTCGCAATGGCAACGTGCTCGAAACCAAATTCCAGGATGTCATCGGCGGAGAGCTTCGAGTCACGATAGACATTCACATTGCTCATCTTGCCGATCTGGCCTACGCGGTAGTCGCGCACCCGGCCCCAGGCGGAAAGCCCCGGCAGGCGGCATTCCCGTGCCACCCGTCCGCCAAGCTCGGTGCCGGCCTCGGCCAGCGCCACTTCATAGCCGCGAAGCCCCAGCTTGTGGGCGGCGGAAAGTCCTGCGGGGCCTGCCCCCACCACCAGCACTTTCGTGTCCGAAGCCTTGGCCTTGCTCCGTTCCGGATGCCAGCCCTTCCGCCATTCTTCCATGAAGGATGAATTCTGCGTACAGCGGGACAGCGAGCCGGTCATGTCCCCGGTCACGCAGATATTGCAGCCGATGCATTCACGGATATCCTCAATCCGGCCCTCGTCAATCTTGTTGGGTAAAAACGGATCGGCAATGGAGGGCCGTGCCGCACCGATGAAATCCAGAATGCCCTGCTTGATCTGCCGCACCATCAGATCAGGCGAAGTGAAGCGTCCAACGCCCACGACGGGCTTTGATGTCAGTTGCTTGATCCCCCGGATCAAATCCTCCTGGGCTGCTTCCGGCTTGAAACGCGACGTCCCGGAACAGGCCTCCCAGGTGCCATGGGCAAAGTCCCAGAGATCGGGCAGGTCCGCATGCAGGCCGACCAGATCGCGAAGCTCCCCGTTGGAAAATCCCTGCTCGCCCAGCTCTTCAAGGGAAAGCCGGACCGCCGCAGCGCAGGTATCACCCGCTTCATCGCGCGCATCGCTCAGCAATTCCTTCAGCAGCCGCGCCCGGTTTTCCAGCGACCCGCCATATTCATCCGTCCGCTGATTGGTTCGCCGTGACAGGAAATGCTGGATGATGCCGAAACCATGGGCTCCATAAAGGCACAGGATGTCATAACCCGCCCGCTTGGCCCGCCGATAGGCCAGCTTGTGCCAGTGGCGCAGGTTGCGGATATCTTCCTTGTCCATGGCGCGGGCCTGCACCGGATCGCTGGTAAACGTCAGGATCGGACTATGCACCGGTCCCATGGGCACTTCGCGCGTATAAAGATTGGGGCCATTGGTCCCGCTATAGGCCAGTTCGATGCCCGCCAGCGCCCCATTGGAGTGAATGGCATCGGCCATCTTCGCAAGACCCGGCAAGTCGTCCTCATCCCAGATACGGAGCTCAATGAAGGGCGTGATTTCCGAGCTGTGGTGAATTTCCACCTGCTCGGTGAAGATAACCCCCCAGCCGCCTTCCGATTTCACCCGGCGCATTTCTGCCGCAGCACTCGGATCGCGGTAGCCGCCGCCATTGCAATGGGGCACCTGATAGAACCGGTTCTTTGCCGTCACCGGGCCAATCTTCACCGGTTCAAAAAGCACATCATAGCGCGGATCACGCATCAAGAAAGCCTTCCAGCACATTCACCGTGTTCACGCCAATGGCCTCGATGGCATAGCCGCCTTCCATGAGAAACAGGGTTGGCAGTTTCAGTTTTGCAATGCGCGCTCCATAGGTCTTGAAGTCCGCCGATTGCAATTTGAAAAAGCTGATCGGGTCATCCTTGAAGGTATCCACGCCAAGGGAAACCACAAGGACGTCCGCGCCATATGTCTTGATCTTGCGGCAGGCACTCTCCAACGCCTTGCCCCACACCTCATATCCGGTCCCCGGCGGCATCGGATAGTTGACATTGAATCCCTCGCCCTTGCCGCGGCCCGTTTCATCGCGGTAGCCGAGAAAATGCGGGAACGCGTCTTCCGGCGCACCGTGCAACGAACAAAACAGCACATCTTCACGGTCATAGAAAATATCTTGCGTGCCATTGCCGTGATGAAAATCCACATCGAGAATGGCCACACGCCCCGCGCCATCATCGCGGAAGGCCTGCGTGGCAATGGCGGCATTGTTGAGAAAGCAATAGCCGCCATACATGTCGCTGTGGCAGTGATGTCCGGGCGGACGGCACAGGGCAAAGGCCGCGCGTTCGCCACCTGCCACAAGTTTCTGCCCGCCTAGCGCGACACTTGCCGAGGCCCGTGCCGCATCCCAGGTTCCTGCGGTGATACAGGTTTCGGTACCTTGCGCGTAATACCCCACCAGGCCGTCGATCTGCCGGGGTTTTTTCTTTCGCATGCCGGGCACCGGAAAGACCGTAGGCAGTATTTCTCCGCGATAACCGGCTTTGGTCCACATCTCCCAGGAGGTTTCAAGAAATTCAAGAAAGCCCTTGTCGTGCACCTTGCGCACGGGCTTCATGTCAAGCGTACCGGGTGCCACCAGATTGGCCATTTTACGCTTCTTGAGTTCCCGCAATATGTATTCAATGCGCGAGGGCCGCTCAAAGGGCGTGACGAGCTCGCCGCCATAGATTTCCCCTTGGGCAAAATGCAGGCGATGATCGTCACTAAAGACAACTTTCATGAACTCTCCTCCAGATTCCTGCAGTCTGTCAGAGATTTGAAATTGTTACAAACAGCACCCCATGCCGATGGCCCCAGCGATCATGCGGGGGTGGGTATGGCTCAGGCGGCCTTGGTAACCCGGGCCGGGAGATCAGGAATCCAAACGGCAGCCACCATGCCCTGGCCCGGAGGGCTCTGGCAGATGAGTTCGCCGCCATGGGCTTCGGCAATGGCCTTCACGATGGGCAAGCCCAGACCCAGGCCTTCGGCCGGGCGGCCATAGGACATGTCTTCCTGGATGAACGGCTGCAGGCATTCGGCGAGTTTTGCCGGTGCAATCCCCGGTCCATTGTCGCGTACCGAGATAACCGTTGAATGATCGGGCTTGCGATGGGCCCAGATTTCAATGGTGCCGCCTTCCGGCGAGAACTTGATCGCATTGTCGACCAGCTTCTTGATGGCCTGGCGCAACAATTGGCTGTCGCAACGCAACGTCAGGTTCTTGCTGGGCCGGGTAATCTTGATGTTGATGCTCTTGGCTTTTGCATTGGCTTCCAGCCCGATAATGCTGTCGTCAAGCAGGTCGGTCATGCTTTCAGTGGTGATATTGAGGCTGGAAGCCCCGGAAAATGACTTGGAAAGCACGAGGATATCACTGATCAGCCGGTTGAGGCGCTGCGACGCGCCGACGATGTGTCCGAGCTGCTCTGCTTCAATGGCCTCGACCTTGTCCTTCAATGCCTCTGACAGGACATCAGTCAGGCCAATGAGGGCTACAAGCGGGGTTTTGAGTTCATGGCTCAGAATCCTGAACAGGCCATTCTTCATTTTGCTGGCAGCCACGGCCTCGGCCTCGGCCCGCCGCAGATCCCGCACAATCACGCCATTGCGGATGACAAACTGCGCATGATAGCCAAACTGCGCCCAATTGATCGGCTTGGTGACGAAGGATGACGCTCCCAGGCGATAGGCTTCCTCGATGGAGGTGCGGTCATCATAGCCTGTTGAAATGATCACCGGCAGATCGACGGTGCGCGGATGCTGCCGGATATGCCGAAGAAGTCCGAAACCGTCGAGCTTGGGCATGTTGAGGTCAACAACCGCCAGGGCAAGGTTTGCCCGGGCAATGCGGTCACAAGCCGCTTCACCATCTTCCGCGGTGACTGTCTCATAGCCAAGATTTGCAAACAGGCTGGACAGCACATCGCAAATAAGCACGTCATCGTCGACGATCAACACACACTTGCGTGCCGTTGCTTCGGTCCGCTGGTTACTATCGTCCTTGGTTTCCACGACACACATCCCAATATTTTCTGAATTAATATCCCGGTGAATATTAATGGCGGGTAAGAGGCCGGACGTGTTCAACAAACGTGGTTAAGCAAGTGTCGGTGTGCAGGATTCTGTTAAGGATAAGGCCAGGAATTCTCAATCGACGACGGAATATTTGACCTTCGCCACCCCGGATTTGGTGAGGCCCACAAGCCTTGCCGCACCCAGGCTCAGGTCGATCACCCGGCCATGGACAAAGGGTCCGCGATCATTGATGCGCACAACTACGGATTCGCCGGTCCGCAGATTGGTCACGCGAATCTTGGTGCCAAAAGGCAGGGTCCGGTGCGCCGCAGTCATTCCGCCCGGATTGAAGCGTTCGCCATTGGCAGTTTTCTTCCCCGACTTGTAGTAGGACGCCATGCCAACGGTGGATTTGGCGAGGACGCCGGAGTCAAAGGCGCCCAGCGTCAAAAATCCGATCAAAACACCTGTAACAATATGTTTCAGGATAGGCCCTCTCTCATATTGCAGCGCAACATAGGGGGCTTTATGGCGAGAATGTGACCCGGCGAGAAGCGCCTCTGGCCTGTTTAACGGAGGGCAGGACCGAAAGTTCCGGCCCTGCGCCAGAGAAAGAAAAGCCTATATCGCAGCCTCAACCATGATCTCCACGTCGAGGCCCGGCCCTGCGAGCTTGGCTTCAACGGTTGCCCGGGCAGGTGTCTGCCCCGCGACAACCCAGGCATCCCAGGCCTCATTCATCTGCGCGAATGCGCCGATATCCGTGAGCCAGATATTAGCCTTCAGGATCTTTGTCTTGTCGGTTCCGGCCTGCTTCAGCGTGGCATCAATCTGCTTGAGCACATCAGCCGTCTGTTCCTTCACCGATTTGCCAACGGACGTGTCGGCCACAAAACCCGAAAGATAGGCTTTCCCGCCGTGAATAACTGCTTCGCTCATGCGCTTTCCGGCGCCAATCCGTGTAATGCTCATTATTTTCTCCTGTTGATGGGTGAGGTTCTCTAGCCCTTCTTGGCCACTGCATCAATCACGGCGAGCAACACCTTGGGCAGGGTCTCGAATGCATAGGGCGCATGGAGCCGCTCCAGCCAGTGATGATAGTCCCGGCCCCATGGGCCGATATTGATGCAAGGGTAGCCCGCCGGTTCCGGCATCACGAAACTTGTCCCCCAGATCGGCGTGTTGTCGGCAGCAGCCTTGAGATTACCCGATGCCTCGCCAAAATAGCTCATGTCGGAAATGCCGGGGAAATAGCGGACAGATCCCAAACCATGCGCCTGTGCCACAGGCATGATGCAGCGCTCCAGTTCTGCATCACACAACGAAACTGCAGGATAGGGAATGGAGCCAAAACCCATTACAACGGCAGGGCCGGACAGTCCCGATTGTGACCAGGCAAATTCCGTCAAAAGCTTCGCCCGTTCCGGCAGGTCGAGGTGGGAAAGCTCGGCAATCTCCGCAGCCTTTGCCGCGAGTGCATCAGGCGCAAGCCGTGTTGCCACCTCGGCATAGGTCAGCACAGGGATAGCACGTTTCACCTTGACCGAAGCCCGCGCCATGGTACGCCGCGCCAGCACCATGGAAATCTCGAACACCTCCGCCGCCGAACGCCTGTGCTGCAGAGTGTTCCAGTAGAGCCAGCATTGGCCAGGCGTGGTCACGTTGTAGCCCTGTTTCAAATCCTTGGCATGGAGTGCTGTGGGTGGAGCAGCCACTTCACCGTCACTCACCTCGGCAAGTTCAGGGGCCAACTCAAACTCCGTCAACAGCTCCGCTGCCAGATAGGCCGCATTTGCGCCATCCTGCGGATAGCAGGCATGGGCCTCCTTGCCGGCGACATATGCCGTCAGAAGTTGCTTGCCGATGGAACCCAGCGCCACAACGCGCCCGCTTGCCCCATCACCCTGATCCGAAATTGCATCGAGGTTGATAACCAGAGAAATATCAAGATCGAACTCCTTCGCAAAAGATAGGAGCTTTGGCGCAGCGGCCCTCGCTCCCGAAGAGCGGTCCTCTTCATCGCACACGGCAAGGAACAGCAGATTGCAATCACCGTCATAGGCCTCAATCGCCGCAATGCCTGCCGCCAACCCCGCCTTCATGTCGAGAAGGCCGCGTCCGGGCAGAAAATTTCCACTCTCAAAATCGGCTAGCGCCAAAGAGTTTTCATCGCAGCACTTCAGCCGCGTCATAATCCCGGGCAGCAAACGCTCAGGATCGAAAGCCAGTGGCTTGAGGTCGCCATAGCCATCGATCGATACCACATCAAAATGCCCGGTGAGCATGATGGTCTTGCGGCCCTTGCCGCGTTTCAAGGCAAAGAGATTGCTCCGTGGATGCACACCCGCTTCAACATCCTGGGTCTTCACCACATCAAAGCCGCTGAGATAACCTGCCAGCTTCCGGGCAAAAACGCCTTCATCTGCGCTGCCGGTAACGCTCGGCCATGAGGTCAGCTCCAGGGCAATCTCCCGCGCCCGGGCCGAAAGCTCAGGCGAATTTCTGATCATATTCCAGAACTGCGTTCAGCAGGACCTGGGAACCGGCCCCGCATTCCTCAAGCGTGGTGGACTCCGCTTCATTGTGCGAAATGCCGCCAAGGCAGGGCACGAAAATCATTGTCGTGGGTGCCACCCTAGCGATATAGGCCGCATCGTGGCCCGCCCCCGAGGCCATCTCCCGCATTTTGTATCCCGCTTGCGTGGCCCCCTTGCGGACACATTCGATCAATTCTGGATTGAACTTCACCGCCGGGGATTTCCAGATGCATTCCTCTTCGAAGGTCAGCTTCTCGGCTTCCGCAATCGGCGCAAGGGCCACACGGAAGGCCGCCTCCATCTTGTCCAGCACCGCCTCATCCGGGTGGCGCAGGTCAACCGTGAAGAACACTTCCCCCGGCACGACATTGCGGCTGTTCGGCCGGTTCTCAATCAGGCCAACGGAAGCCACACCCGGCAAATGGGAAAGCCCGACCTGATGAATGGCCTCGATCATGCGTGATGCCCCCAGCAGGGCATTCTTGCGCAGCAGCATCGGCGTGGCCCCCGTATGCGACTCCTGGCCATGCACCGTCACCTCATACCAGCGCATGCCCTGCACGCCGGTGACGACGCCGATCATCTTTTCTTCCGCCTCAAGGATAGGCCCCTGCTCGATGTGAAGTTCAAACATCGCTTGGAACTTGTGGGAGCCAACCGCTTCGGAACCGAGATAGCCGATGCGCTTCAATTCATCGCCAAGCTTGATGCCGTCGCGGTCCTCGCGCGAATAGGCAAACTCCGGCGTGAACACCCCGGCATAGACCCCCGAACACAGCATGGCGGGGGCAAAGCGCGAGCCCTCCTCATTGGTCCAGTTGACGATCATCAGGGGCGCGTTGCTTTCATAGCCCATGTCCACCAGGGTGCGCAGCGCCTCAAGCGCCCCAAGCACGCCCAGCACGCCGTCAAACTTGCCGCCCGTGGGCTGGGTATCAAGATGCGAACCCAGCGCAATCGGCAATAGATCTTTCCGGCGGCCGGGCCGCGTAGCAAACATGTTGCCCACGCTGTCCACCTGCACTATGCAACCCAAGGCCTCGCACTGCGCCTTGAACCAGTCGCGCACGCGTTTGTCGTCGTCGGAAACCGTGAGCCGCTTGATGCCGCCCTTCGCCGTGCCACCGTACTTCGCCGTCTCCATCAGGCTGTCCCACAGCCGCTGCGGATTGATCACGAGATTGGATGTGGATGTCATAAACTGCCTGCTCCTCAGTTCCCGTCGATCTTCTTGCCCATGATGGCAATGGCCTTCTGATAGACCGTAGCCGCATTCCAGCCCTGGATGGCACCAAAATTGGCTTCTCCTGGCTGATAACCTTCACCCGCCGACCAGCCATGCCCGGCCAGAAACTTTGCTGTGGAGGCGAGCGCATCAGCCTTGGAATTGAGATTGACCCCGCCATTGCCGTCGCCGTCAGCCCCGTAGAGCATGATGTTCTTGGGCAGGAATTGCGTTTGCCCAACCTCGCCATGCATGGCTCCCTTGGACGACGCCGTAATGACGCCCCGGTCCACGAGCTTCAGCGCCGCATGGAGCTGATCCGTGAAAAAATCGGTCCTGCGGCAGTCGTAAGCCAGGGTCGCCACGGCCGACAGTGTATTCTGGTTGCCCGTATATCCGCCAAACCCCGTCTCCATGCCCCAGATGGCAAGCAGCGGGCCAGGTGGAACGCCGTAACGCTTTTCAAGTGCCGCAAAGAGACCCGCATTGGCCTGCCTGAGCGAGCGGCCGCGGGCAATGATGCCCGGTGCACCGCGCTTGGCCATGAAGGCATTCAACGACAGTTTGAAGCTGTGCTGGCCCCGGTCGGCGCGGATCGTGCCCGTTGAATAGCTCGTGCCCATGAGCGCGGAAATTGCCTTTGGCTTGATCCCGTTGGCTTTTGCTTCAGCCGCAAAAACCGGTTTCCACTTCTCGAAACCCGCACCCGTGCTGCTGCACTTGGCGGCCCCGGCGACACCCGCCATCGCAACCAGTGCCACCAGTGAAACACATCCTGCCTTCAAAAAATTCATTGTCGCTCCCTATTTGGCTTTCGAAACCCAGACTGCCATGATCGCCAGCCCTTGTCAGCAGGGGGCAAGCTGATTAAGGGGAACCCATGAAAAGCGCCATTGAAAGCCTGTTTCCCACCCTCGTTTACCGGACCGAGATTCCCGATGCGGCACGCCTGAACCTGGATCTGGAAGATGCCGCCCTGTCCCTGCGCCAGCACGATACGAAGGGGCTCAAGTGGTGCGCAAAACATGGCTATGCCGGCTACACCTCCTATGCCTCGATCGATGATCTCAGCCAGCGCTCAAAGCCCTTTGCAAGGCTGGAGAAGATCATCCACGCCCACGCTGCAGTTTTCGCCAAATCCCTGCACTGGAACTTGCGCGGGCAAAAACCGCTGTGCGATTCAATGTGGGTGAATGTCCTGCCGCAAGGCGGCTCGCACACCTCCCATATCCACACCAACGCGGTTCTCAGCGGCACCTATTATGTGACTGCGCCGGAAGGATCGAGCCCCATCGTCTTTGAAGACCCAAGGCACGCGATGATGATGGCCGCCCCGCCGCGCAAAACCAGCATCTACGAAAGCCGCACGCCCAGGGCCGGAACCCTGATGCTCTGGGAAAGCTGGCTCCGGCACGAAGTACCCATGAACCGCGCCAGGGAAGACCGCATCAGCGTGAGCTTCAACTGCGTGATCGGATAATCCGCTTCCTTTGATTCCGATCAATTCATGCGGAGGTTCCAGGCTGTAGTATTCCGCGTGAAATCCGAACTCGAAAAGGAGAACGACCGTGACACCCAATGTTGGACCATTTGACCGCATCCTGCGCATTGTCGGCGGCATCGCCCTCCTCGCCTGGGCTTTCCTCGGCACAAGCGAGTGGCACATGCTGGGCTGGATCGGCCTTGTGCCCCTGGCCACCGCCGTCATAGGCTGGTGCCCGGCCTACAGCATCATCGGCGTGAACACCTGTCCCGCCAAACGGGCATGAGGCCAGCGCCATAGCTCCAATTGACATGGGTCAATGCAACGGCATTGGCCCCTGCTAGGTTGCACCCATGCGCATCGTCACAAGTCTTTTCGTGCTCGTCATTGCCAGCACCATGGCCGATGCCGACGACATCGCGGCGGGCAAGAAGCTGGTTGAGGCCAATTGCAGCCGCTGCCATGCCGTGGGGCTGACAGGAGACAGCCCCCTGGCCAAGGCGCCACCCTTCCGCGAAGTGGTGAAGCGCTATCCCCCCGACTCCCTCGGCGAAGCGCTCGTCGAGGGCATCGTCACCGGCCACAATGAAATGCCGGAATTCGTCTTCGAAGCAGACCAGGCCGTGGCGATCATCGCCTATCTGGACAGTCTCATAGCAAAATAGCCGGACATCAGCCCAGCGGCACGTAGTCGATCTCGGTAAAGGCGGCAACTTCCGGCAGCCAGCGCCCCTGCACAAAGGCCGCATGGTCGGGATGCACATTGTAGCCGTCATAGGCAGCCTGATCGGCAAACTCCATCGACACGCCAAAACTGAATTCGCATTTCGGGCTCACCTGGCGCAGAACCTCGAATTTCTGTACCCCGGGAATGGTTTTGAGCTTGGCAAGCGCCGCCAGAAAGCCAGCCTCCGCCGCAGACCCCGCGGCATGCTTCAATCGAAATACTGCCGTATGGCGGATCATGGGGAACTCCGGAAAAGCACAGGTTGGGCTTGAAACACTATTTCACGCCCGATTTCAGCGCAATAGCCCGCAGCCAAGAAAGTATGAATTTAATCCTTGACACCGTACGGCGATATTATACTTGCCGTACCCAGTGTCAAAGAGATAAGCTATAATGGCGAATCTTGATGACTCGAACGTGGGCGTACGTGTGTTTGAAACGTTCCGGTCATTCTTGTTTGACAGGGATGGTTATGTCATGGCGCTTAGCATCTATATGGATGAGTCAAACACACATGACGGAACGGACTATCTTACCGTTTCGACGGCTTGGGCAAAGCCGAGGGTTTGGGCTGACTGGTCTAAAGATTGGGCGGAAAAAATAAAGCCCCTAAACAACTATCACTCAGTGGATGTGCATAATCGCGAGGGTGAATGTGAAGGCTGGTCACGGCCAAGGCGTGATGCATTGGTAATACGGTGCCTACCCACTTTTGCAAAGCATAATATCAATGGTGCTGTTGCTTGTATTGATCGCAAGAGGCTAGCTAAAGGTCTGGCTCGAAGGCCAGGTATCATGAGGGAGGTAGGACACGAATATCTTATTGCCTTCATTTTTGCCGTTGGTAACGCCTTGGGAAAACTTAATGATGATTCTCTAAGTTTCTTCCATGAAGAAAATCAGTGGAGTGGTAAGGCGCTCTACCATTTTGCGAAACTCAAGAAACGCTATAATCGCCCAAATGCTACCCTATCCTTCGGCTCCAAAACCGCTTGGCCGCCACTACAATGTGCCGATGTCTACGCTTACGAGGGCTACCAGCAGCTTAATCTTGACCCCACCATGACTAACGTAAGACGAACTTGGCAGGCGATTAACGTGGCAAAAGACAAGATTATTGTAAATGCACTGATCGCTGACGATAAGATTACCGACTTACTGGCTGAAACCCTTATTGATTGGTTTGATCGCAAAGGCTTAATTGATAGCCTCACAACGGAAACTACGCCTTAGTAGATCGCGGCGGAACCATTTTAGCAAAGACTTTTTCCAGAACTTCCCCGGTTTCATCAGCCTCAAGTTCTCGAACGGTTTCTATAAACCGTTCGGATTGTTTCTTGTTACTG
>JBAVOA010000551.1:0-4734 GCA_049691635.1 Aestuariivirga sp.
CTGAAGCTGGTTCTGCAGTTCAGTGATTTCGGACTGAACCTTGGAGCGGTCCACTCCAGGCTGCCGAGCAGCTACCAATTTATTCTTGATTTCCTTGACGACGTCAATTGCGCTGTTGGTTGCAGTATAGGCAACGTCAATGGTTGCAGCACCAAGGCCAAGTGCATCCTTCACCGTCGACATTGCCGAATTGTCTGAACGCATTGTCGTTGCGATTGACCAATAGGCGGCGTTGTCTTCAGCAGAGCCAACGCGAAGTCCGGTAGAAATCCGCTTCTGGGTAGTCTCAAGCGCCATGTTGGTCTTGTTAAGACTTTGCAATGCGGTCATTGCAGATACGTTCGTATTGATACTCGACATAGGAAATTGTCCTCATTTACTCGTTACAAACTGGAAGGACATGCCGGATTTTAACCGGAATTGCAGGACGGCATAATGCCTATGAGCACGCTGGCCCAATCTGCGATGCAGGTTGATATATGGACCAAGTTCTGACAAACGGTTAACGGACCAAATTTAAATTTATTCAACCCCAAGCGAATTCATAGCTTTGACTGGCATATCAATCTCAACGAGGGGATCGAAGTTGCCCAGGCAAATTTGTGCTATTCTGTTGCGTTATTTGAACAGTGCCAAGATATTCTGGCTGTTCTGGTTTGCTATGCTGAGCGACTGGATGCCCAGCTGCTGCTGTACCTGCAGCGCCTGCAGTCGGGTCGATTCCTCTGTCATATCTGCATCAACGAGCGTACTAATGCCGCGATCGACTGCATCGATGAGTGCACTTACAAAGCTTTGCTGAAGGGTAACACGCTGTTTGGTTGCACCAAGCGTACTTGCGGAGCTCGTCATTTCCGAGATTGAGCTGTCAACGCCAAAAATATACTCTTCGAGGGTTGTTATATCTAAAGCGCTATCAGTTAAGGCAGATATGTCAAGAGTTGCGACGCTGAATGTTCCAGCCGCGGCAATTGCACCGGTCGCGTCACGAAGGCCGTCAACGATGCCAACCTGTGTTGCTCCCGCACCAGCATCGTAGAATGTCAAGCTTGTGACATCCACGGCTATAGTCCCAATGGTAATGGCTCCATTGGTGCGCGAGAACGAGGATACGATTGACTTCGTCGCATTATAGCCTGGAGCCGAAGAGTCAGTGGAGAGCCAGTTTTCGCCTGAAAAATTCGCAGAATCAGCAATACTTTGAAGTTGGTTCTGCAACTCAGTGATTTCTGCCTGTATCTTGGTACGGTCTACACCCGGCTGCCTTGCGGCAACGAGTTTGTCCTTGATCGCCTTGGTCACGTCTATTGCGCTATTAATGGCAGTGTAGGCCACATCAATCGTTGCGGCCCCTAAGCCCAAAGCATCCTTCACCGTGGAGAGCGCAGAGTTGTCCGACCGCATGGTGGTTGCAATCGACCAATATGCGGCATTGTCCTCAGCGGAACCAACGCGGTAGCCTGTGGAAATTCTTCTTTGCGTTTCCTCCATCGACATATTGGTCTTATTGAGGCTCTGTAGCGCTGTCATTGCCGATACGTTTGTGAGAATGCTTGACATGATGGAAATATCCTTCGATTTTAGTTTATTCGCGAAGTTATGACATACCGGATTTGCACCGGAACAGCAGAACGGCATCATACCTGGGGAAGGATTCCCCTCTGCTATCTACTCACGCACTCACCCACAATTTATGGTTTGACGGATAATTCCTGTCAGGAAAATGATTTGATGAGACTTCCTGCCAACATGCTCCAGCCATCAATCAGGACAAAGAATAGAACTTTAAAAGGAAGTGAAATCACAGTTGGTGGCAGCATCATCATGCCCATGGACATGGTAATGGTGGCAACGATCAAATCAATAATGAGAAACGGCAGGGAAATAAGGAATCCAATCTCAAATCCGCGGCGGAGCTCGGAAATCATGAAAGCAGGAACTAGCACCCGAAGTTCAGCTTTTGCGTTGGCAGAAGGTGCACCAAACCTCTCTTCCGCAATATCCCGGAACATCACGAAATCCTTCTCGCGCACCTGCCCCAGCATGAACTGTCGAAATGGATCTGTGATTTTCTCAAATGCCTCAGTTTCGGTGATCCTATTTTCGACCAACGGCTGCAGGCCTTCCTTCCATGCTCTATCAAACGTCGGGCCCATGACAAAGAAAGTCAGGAACAGCGAAAGGCTGGTTATAACAAGATTGGCCGGAGTGCTTTGCATTCCAAGCGCGGATCGCAAAAAGGAAAACGCCACTATGAAGCGGGTAAAGCTTGTCACCATTACCAGTATGCTGGGTGCCACTGACAATACTGTCAGCAGGAGAACATACTGAATAATGCGGCCGCTGGTCGAGGCATCTCCCGCGGGCAGTAGATCGCCAAGCTGCGGAGTCTGCGCCGCAACTTCCTCTGAAAGGAAAAGCATCAACAATATTGTTGTCAGAACGCGTATCATTCGACAACCATTGAATTTATGAGAACCTGAAAAACCCTATGACCAGAGTTTTCACGCACCAGATCGTTGATATCCTCGCGAAAATGAAGAAATCCGCTAGGCCCTTCGATCTGAGCTAAGTCAACTGTTCTGAGTAGCGCTAGTATCTCGTCACTTGATTTGACTGCGATCAGGTCCTGCTCGGCTTGTGCTTCAGGATCTATCACAATTGAAACTTCAATGCGCATCCATGTTTCCTTTGGCTGCGCAAGGTTCGTTATGATCGGCGCCAGCTGCCTTACAATTCCACCATTTTCCACATGGTCACCACCAGCTGATACTTCGCTTGACTCTGCCTTTGGGCCTGTAGCCACAGCGGCCGCAGGGCCATCTGGTGCTGGTGCTGGAGCGGAGCTCAACATAGTGGCAACGGCAAAACCACCTCCGCCGGCGATCAAGGTCAACAATAACAGCGGTATGATAACCGACATGATTGAGGTCTTAGGCCCCTTGCCAACTTCAACTTTGTTCTCCTTAGCTTTTGCCACTTAAACAGTTGAACCTTCTTAGAACGGTGTAAACTTGTTCCAGAGCCTTTGGCCCCAGCCCGGCTTCTGGACTTCTGAAATTGCTCCTTTGCCACCGTAGGAGATGCGGGCCTCGGCAATCTTGTCATAGGCTACCGTCCCATCGTCTGAAATATTTCTTGGCTGGACAACTCCGGAGATGCTCAGCAGCCGCCCCTCATAGTTTACCCGGATTTCCTGCGTCCCCTTGATCACCAGATAGCCATTTGGGAGCACTGCGGTCACAACAGCAGCAACGGAAAGCTCAATTTTTTCGGATCTCGCCGTGGTCCCCTGGCCTGACGAAGACGTATTGGAATTTACATCCCCCTTGGCGTTGGTATTGGCGCCCACCACGCCCATAATGTCATAAGTCAGCCCGAGATCTGCATCTGCATTGGATTTTCGAGACAAATTGGAATTATTACTGAGTGCCGCCCTGTCATTTATTGAAATTTCGACGGTCAGAATATCGCCAACGTTATGGGCGCGGCGGTCACGGAAGAAATCAGCCGAACCTCCTATCCACGTAGATTGACCCTCTTGTGAAACTGGATAGATCTGCGCGATGCGGTCCGTACTGGTATCAGTAAGACCAGATCCTGCTGGCGAGAGTTCTGGGGTGCCTGCCATCTCGTCAAACTGGTTTCCACAAGCTGTCAGCCACGTCAAAACAAAAACTGATAGAATTTGACGCGTCATGTCCCACCGCCGGAATTTGCACTACTTACAGGCTCTGCCATTTTGATCGTGATCGCTGCCGCGACCGGAGCCTTCATTTCATTGAGAATTGTACTTGCAACACGCGCATTCAACTTTTTTAGTATCGACGCCGAAGTCGCCACATCGAGTATCTCAAACTGCGCGGCAGCCACGTCCGGCTTCATTTTCGAAAAAATATCTACCAGACCCTTCTGAGTCTCTTTTACTGCCTCATCGCGCTTCTTTAGCAGCTCTTCACTTTGAGCGCGCCTGGCTTCTAGCAAAGTGATTCTCTCATCTATTTTTTTCTGAAGATCTTCCAATGTTTTTTTCTGCAGAACATACCGGGCATCCGCAGCAAGATTGGAAATGTTGGCACAATAGTCATCCACCGGCATTTGTACGGCGGCCGGTGCAGTGGCCTTTGGCACTTCCGGGGTTGTACTTTGAGCTTCCGAGCCAAGGGAAATATCCGGCAGGGCAAGCATCAGGCTGCCCGCGAATACCGCCAGCCATGAATAACGCAACGCAGTTCGCCGTATCTTCTCGGTTGGTTTACAATTCGTGGGCCTTGCATTTCTCACTGTACCACCAACTCACCCTGCAGGGCACCCGCAGTCTTTATCGCCTGAAGAATGGCAATGATGCCGGTGGGCTTCAACCCGATCTGATTCAGTCCGTCCACCAGCATTTCCAAATTGGGACCATTGATTATGGCCAATTGCCCGCCGGTCTGGTTGGTGGTGATTTCAGTTGACGGAACTTCAGCTGTCACACCCTTGCTGAGTGGTGCTGGCTGTGAAACAGTGGGGCTTTCCGTAACGCGAACGGTCAAGTTTCCATGGGTAACGGCGATAGTGGAGAGTTTCACCTTATCGCCAATGACAATTGTGCCACTTTTCTCGTCAATGACAATACGCGCCGGGCTGTCCGGCATAACTTCGAGTTCACCCAGTTCGGCAGCCAGCCTCGAAACCGATATTTTTCCGGGCATCTTGATATAGACGGTTCTGAAGTCCTGCTCTGCCGCTATT
>JBAVOA010000552.1:0-10047 GCA_049691635.1 Aestuariivirga sp.
TCGCCGCGCTTGCCCCTGAACACAAAGACATGCCCGCTATGCGGATCGTGCTTCAACACTTCCTGCACCAACAGCGCCAATCCGCCAAAGCCCTTGCGCATATCCGTCTGGCCGCTCGCAAGCCAAACCCTGACACCCGCCGGAACCGGAATCATCAGTTCGTCAGAGCGGCAATTACCTGCCGCAAGGCTTCCGGCCTCACAGTGCCACTCACCCGAAGCTTGATGTCACTCACAAGTTCAATCTCGATGCTGCCCGCTTCATGTGTTGTCGCTATCCGCACCGGCACAAAGCCTTCAACGTGTCGGCGTTTGCCCGTAAGCCCAGCTTCCTTGCGCCAGCGAAACAGCAAGCTCTTGGCCATGCCGTGTTTGCACGCCACAGCTGAGACGGGCAAATGTTTCGTCTCCTCAACAGCCTGCCGCCGCTCGTCATCAGTCCAGCGACGACGCGCCTCAACAACGACGATATTATCTCTAGAGATATGTCCAGACATAGGCACAGAACCATTTAAGCGACGACACAATCACCGTCTCACAACGTCTCTTCAATCCCAGCGGCTAAAAACAAACAAGGCGGGCGAGACCGGACGCTTACCGCCCTTGAAGGTTTCTTCTTGGTTTTGCGTGACCGGCAGAATGCCGACGTTGCCCTTTAAACCGTCGAAAAATCCGAGTTCCCACGGCATCCAGCGTGATTTCTGAGAGTGTCGACTATACAGATAAAGCAGTGCGTTCGAACAACGCATTCGGCTGCGGAGAAGTTCGGCAGTCTCTGGTGTAACTTCGTCAGGCGTCAATTGTGGGTCGCTGTATTTGTCGACGTACACTTTGATTCCGCGGTCTTCGAGCACGGCCTTGACCCCCAAAAGGATTTCCTCTGGTTCCGCGGAAGAGTGACTCAGGAATACGTCGAACGACTCATCCGCGGAAGCAGTCGCTTCCAACAATATCTGGCCCGCACTTTTTCGTAGCGGGCGAGTGATCCGTGCAGCCCGCTCTAAAATTTCAGTTTCGGTAAGATAAGCCATAATACACCACTATATGTTCTGCTGCGATTTGAGCTGCTCGGTCCTTAAAAGGCCTCGGAGGATTAGAGTGACGGCCTGATCAATGTGTATTGTTTGGGCAAGTATGACGTTCTCCTCTGCAGTAAGGCCGTTATTCAAGTCACGACTGCCAAACGCTTCAAACGATTTGCGTCCTGACCACAACCGTGAGGAGGTCTTCCAGGCTGGATTAAGACCAAGTGTTTCGGCCACATCACGAGCACATCCTCCGAACCCACCCATCAAAAACAATGGTTGTTTCGCTCGGAGCGATAGCAGTGTCTCCTCGGCAATTCCTGGCATGATCCCCTTGTATTCTTCGGTCCGTCCGCCGAGCACAATTCGGGCGTGAGTTTGGGCGAGCATGACTTCCCGCATTGCAGTCAAACCTTGTTCCCATTCAGAATCGCTAGGCCTTGCTTGTTCCAGAGTAGCGCGCTCGCTTTGCATCAACTTTCGTCCGTCGAGCGCCAAGAGAACTAGCGCAGCCGAACCGGAGAGGTCGGCCATGTATTCTTCCAGCTCGGTCGCCGACTTCCCAATGTGGACGGGCCAGGCTAGGTAGTTTAGCACGCTGGCTCGCATGTCGCCTTCGTCTGCATCACGCCGATGTCGCTCCACCAGCTCAAACAGTAATTCAGTAAATCCCAGTGTTCGTAAGTCTCCTCCGTAGACAAGACGTGCCCCAAGCGCAAGCAAGTGTCGCGCAATCTCCGCCATCGCGTCGAGCAAATGCCGTTGGCTCAGACCCAGAACAGGCATATCAGGACTCTCCGAAATGGAAATCGCTACCATGCGCTGGCTCAAAGCCTCTCGATAGCTCATCGCACCGCTCCCGCTAGCCATTCGGTCAAGCTGCGCAGGCGTACTCGCGGTGCTACCGCTTCGAACAACCGCTCCTCTTCGGCACTGAGCGGCGGATCCGGGTAGACGATCATTGGTTCAGGCACATCCGTTGACGGTGGTAATCCGGCGAGCAAAATGAGTTCGGGCGGCCGCGGCACGAAGATTATCGCGGGGTCTCTGTTGCAAACGAGCTCAACTCGACAGCGCCAAAGGAAATCCTTCAGCACTTCATCGAGTAGCCGTACAAAACACACTGCTATCAGTAGTGAAGCTAAACCACCACTGCGCGGTTTTTCTGTTTTAGCTAGGTGTTTCTATGCCTTCGTCAGTTGCAATGAGAACAAAGGTTCATCCGGTCGGGGGGAACGGCGGTAGCGGGCTCTCGCTACCTTCGACCTCCCCGACGCAGCAATTCGTTTGCCCACTAAGTTCAAACGGATCTCAGGCGGAAGGAGGAGCGATCTACACTTTTGCATAGACGTCTGTAGGCTTGGCGGAAACTTGGCGGTAAATGCCGATCTGTTCCGTCTTCGTACGTACTTGGCGGTCCTCGAATGTTCTCGTAAGTATCTGAAATATATCAATTCATGCGTTGTGGCTAGACCTTGACATGGTAGGGGCCACAGGTTCGATCCCTATACCGCCCACCATTTTCCAGAACTAACATCGCCTTTTCCCGCCGCTCATTCCAGCCAGTCATGCTCGAGGGCGCGGATGCGGCTCATGAGGGAGAGCAGGAAGGCAGTTGACCACGCAAACAGGATGAGCCCGTTGGCCGCCTCGATGGCGCCGAAGATGCGCCAGCGGGGCGCAAGCACAATATCGCCATAGCCGAGGGATGAGAAGGTGACGGTGGAGAAATAGAGCGCCACATCAAAGTTCTCGAGCGCTCCGATGGCGACGAACGCCAAGGCATAGAGCCAGATCTCTGCCGTATGGATCGCAAAAATTCCCAGCACGACGACGATGATGAGCAGGCCCTGGCCCAGAACGCTCTCATGGGCATGAAAGCCATGGCCGCGATGGCGCAGGACTCGCGTGAGAACCAACAGCCCGCCGAAGTGGATGATTACCGTGAGCACGACCATGAGGGTTGCGAGGATCAGATTTGAGAGCATTGGAAATACCCAGGTTTATTCTTGACTTTGCAGACAGCTCTACGTGTATCTGCGAACGCCTGTCCACGACGTATTTTGTTTTTTAACAATCATGAGCAATCCATGCCGTTTGCCCATCTGTTCCCCTTTTCTAACAACAGTGCGACATTTTTAGATCAACAAATCGGTGTTGGGTGAATATGTCCGGAATTCCGCTTCGTGCCGTCTATTTTCTACCGGCCCCCAGAACCTCGCGCATGTGGGCGAGGATGAGATCGCGGCCCTGGCGGCCCAGTTCGACGGTGGCTTCCGCCGCATCCCTCGTGTACCAGGCTGCATCGCTGATCTGCTCCATGTCGACGGATGTGGGGCAGAGGGCGAGCATCAGCGAGGTTTCGCCCTTGCCCGCGTGGTCGAAGGGGTAATCAGCGATGGCGGAGGCGTTCAGGAGGGGGTGGCCCTTGATCCAGTTGAACGGATCGCCACCGTCTTTCTGCTGGGCGTAATAGCCAGCCATCCCGGCGTTGCCCCACCAGCCCTCGCCGCACTGCTTTTCGAGGAAGGTGAAAATGGCCTGTTTGGCCGCAAATTTGAAGGCGAGATCGGTGGGCATGCCGGCGGCGAAGTTTTCCGTCTGGTGATGGATGAAGAAATGGATGTTGCGGAAGCCGATGCGCAGAAGCCCGTTGAACATCTCCTGGGCGAAGGGGAAAAGCGCCTGGGCGCCCACGTGCAGCGAGCCGTTTCCCTCGGGCGGCTCCACCGCATAGCTGCTGGCGCCGTAGTAGAAGGGCGGCAGGATGACCAAGTTCATCTCGCGTTCGAGAATGTTCAGGGTCTTGACGACGGCAAGCGTATCCATGCCCACAGCGAGATGTTCGCCATGGTATTCCAGAACGCCCAGGGGCAGGACAACGGGCCAGTTTTCAGCGATGGCCGTTCTGATCTGGTGGGGCAGCATGAATTCGTAGCGCATGGGACCTCACTGGACTTTGCCGCGGGCATCGACATTCACGGCGCCCAGAACCTCGGACCCGCGCACCAGCACGACCTTGTCGAAGAGATTGATCACCGGGCAGACGTGATTTGGTGTCACGCGCACCAGATCGCCGACGGCGGTTTTGCCGGAAGTGGCCGAGATATCGAGATAGCCATGTTCTTCATTCACGTTGTAAACCGGGGCGAAATCGAGGCTTCTCACTACGCCATAGCCCTTGAGGCCGAGCAGGTCGCTGGTCAGCGCCTTGGAGCCCGCATCAATCAAGGCGCGTTTGCCCGTGGGGCGGCTGACGATGGTGGCGAGCACGCTGACGGCGCAGTCGTCATAGGTGCAGACGCCGCGTTCGGCCAATGAGCGGTCAAAATAGATGTAGGTGCCCACGCGGTATTCGGTGACGTGGGACAGGCCTTCATCCTTCCACATGTCGGGCGAGCCGCCGGAGCTGACCACCGCCGTCGTGAGGCCGGCCTTGGCCGCAAGGTCCAGCGCCGTGGCCAGAAACCGGTCCGCGTCAGCGCGTGTGCCGGGATAGGTCATGAGGCCGCCGTAGCTCACGCCCTTGGTGGCGGCGATGAACTTCGCCAGCTCAACGGCGGCTTCCGGTGACTGAACGCCGTTGCGGCCGGCCCCACTGTCGCATTCCACCAGCACGGGGATATCGCGGCCTGCCATCTGTCCCGCCCGGCCGAGGCCTTCGACCACTTCCCGGCTGTCGGCGACGACGGAAATCCTGATGCGACGGGCCAGCGCCGCGAGGCGTTCGAGCTTGCGGCGGCCGACAACATTGAAGGTGAGCAGCATGTCGTCGAGGCCGGCATCGGCCATCACTTCGGCTTCGCCCAGTTTTTGCACGGTGATGCCCTTTGCACCGAGGTCCACCTGCGCTTTCGCAAGGCCTACAAGCTTGTGGGTCTTGATATGGGGCCGGTTGGCAATTCCCAGCTTGTCGCAGCGGGTTTGCCACTTCCGCAAATTGCGCTCGACGACGGCCAAATCCACCAGAGGCACCGGCGTCTCGAGATCCTCGATGCGCTTGCCCACATCTTCCAGTCTGAAATTGCCGGGAAGGTTCATTGGCGTTACTCCGGATTAAGCCTGAAGTCTTTGCCCTCGGGCAGGGTCTGCCCGCCATCGACGGTGATCGTTGTGCCCGTGATGTAGGACGCATCGTCAGAAGCGAGAAACAGGGCCGCGTTGGCGATGTCACGCGGCGTGCCGAGGCGGCCGAGCGGCACCGCGTCTTCCATGGTCTTGATGAAGGCGGGGGAGCGGTGCATTTTCATCCCTTCGGTCAGGATATTGCCGGGCTCGATGCCGTTCACGGTGATGCCGTAGCCGGAAAACTCCAGGGCTGCCGCCTTGATGAAGCCGTTGATTCCCGCCTTCGAGGCGGAATAGTGGCCGTGTCCGGGGCTGGTCACCCGCGGGCCGGTGATCGAGGAGGTGAAGATCATCCGGCCATATTTCTTTGTCTTCATCACCGGCAGGGCGGCGCGGGCGGCGAGATAGGTGCCCTTGAGGTTTACCGCCAGCACGGAATCCCATTCCTCAGGCTCGATGTTTTCAATGAGGGTCCAGGGGTAGATGCCGGCGTTCTGGACGATGATGTCCAGCTCGCCATAGGCCGTGACGGCCTCGCTGACCGCGCGTTCGGCATCGGCTTTTTTTGAAATATCCGTTTCCACAAAGCGACCCTTGAGACGTTCGGCGGTGGCGCGGCCGGCTTCCACTTCCGTATCGGCGATAATGATTTTGGCACCTTCCTCGGCAAAGCGTTCGGCAATGGCGGCGCCGATGCCGCGCGCCGCACCGATGACCAGGGCAATGCGATTATTGAGACGGCCAGTCATGCCAGCCTCTGCCGGATGGACAATTTGACCGTATCGAGCAGCACGGCTGCCAGCACCAGACCTCCGAGGATCATCTGGGTGTAGTGTGCCGGCAGGCCCATCAAGTTGATCGCGGTGTGAATGGAGGAGAGCAGCAGCACACCGGCATAGACCCCCGGCAATTGCCCCACGCCGCCTTTCAGGCTGACGCCGCCAATCACCACCGCCGCAAAGGCGTTAAACAGCATGCCCGTGCCGAGATTGGCCGTGGCGCCGGAGGTGCGGATGGCCAGCAGCCAGCCCGCCACGCCTGCAATGGCACCGGCCAGGATGAAGGCGTAAACGACAAGACGGTCAACCTTGATGCCGGCGCGGAAGGTGGCCACCGCGTTGCCGCCAATCATTGTGACATGGCGGCCAAAGGGGGTCTTCGCCATGATGAAGGTGAACAGCGCAAAACAGGCAATGGCGATCCAGGCGATCAGCGGGATGTAGGCCACGGTGTCAATACCGATGAACCTCAGTGATGGCGGCAATCCCTGGGCCGAGCGTCCGCCGGAAACGGCAACGACGAGGCCCCGCACCCAGATGTAGGAGGCGAGCGTTACGATGAAAGCGTTCATTTTCAGCTTGACAACAAGCCAGCCGTTGAGGGCGCCGATCAGGCCGCCCACAAGAAGCGCCAGCAACAAGGATGCGGGAACGATCAGCCATTCCGGCGTCAACGTGTAACCAAGGCCAATGCCGTGAGAACAGAACAGGATGCCGGTCACCATGGCGGTGAGGGCTGCAATTGACTCAACCGACAAATCCATATGGCCGGCGATGATCACGATGGCAAGGCCGATGGCCATGACGCCAACAAAGGTGGACTGTTCGATGATATTGGCAAAGATGCCAATCTGGAAAAAGTTAGGGACCGCGACTGAGAAAACGGCGAGCACGACGACAAGCATGAACCAGACGAGATTGTCGAGGATGAACTCGACAAGTGCCCGTTGACGGGAATTAGGCATGGCAGCATTCCAAATTGAGTTTCCCGGGCCACACACATGGCCCGGGAATTTTGCAAGGTATTACTCGACAGGGATGATCTTGTCGGTAGGAGCCTTCATGTTGCCCCAGAAGCGCGGCTCATCAACGTTGTCCTTGGTGATCGCGGCACCTGGAATCTTGATGTTTGGGCCCCAGGCTTCAATGGTGAGGGTTGAATCGAGACCAAGCACCTTGTAGCTGCCGGCCTTGATTTCCTGCTTGTTCACCACCTTGTCGGCAAACATGGCAATTGCCGCAGCTTGGGCGTAGAGTGGCTGTTCAACCTCGACCTGTTCCCAACCCTTGCGGATGAGGTCAAGACCAACCGGGGCGCCATTCGAAGACACGAGCAGAACATCACCCGGCTTCTTACCCTTGGCTTCAAGCGAAGCCACGGCGGCGACCGCGAGATGGGCGGCATGGACAAAGATCAGGTCGATGTCGGGATTTGCGACGAGCTGGTCGGAGACGATGGTTCCGGCATTGTCAGCGGCCCACTGCATGGCAGGCAGCGAGATGATCTGCACGCCGGAGAATTCCTTCATCTTCTCCTCAAAGCCCTTCTGGATATCAAGCGTGTAGGGATCGGCCGGATCGCCCAGCACCTGGAGGATCTTGCCCTTCACGTCACCGTTCTTTTCCTTCAGAAGGCGCTGAATTTCGCCTGCTGCCACATAGCCGATCTCGACGGTTCCGGCGACCGAGGTAAAGTCGCTCGGCGTTGCGGTGATCTGCCGGTCGAACTCCATGACCGGGATGCCCGCAGCGCGGGCCTTCTCTATGGAAGGTTGCAGGGCGTTGAAGTCCACCGCGGCCAGCACGATTGCTGCCGGCTTCAGCAGAATCGTGTCGTTCATCTGGCTTTGCTGCAGGTCGGTTTTGTTGTCGGCGTTGAGGGTTACGGTTTCGTAGCCAACATCCTTCAGGAATTTCTCGATGGCGCTGACAGATTCCGTCTGGAACTCGTCAAGCAGTGTTGGCACCATGTAGTAGATTTTGCCCTTGGATTGGGCGTAGGCGGGAGAAACCAGCACGATGGCAGTGAGCGCCAGCACGCCAGCTATGGCCGTGAGTAGTCGTTTCATGGGACGTCTCCTTCTGTTTTGATTTGGTTTCATGGGCCATTCGGCCTCGTTTCTTGGGCTTTGGCCTGGAGGGCTTCACCGGTGATCATGCGAACAACTTCGTCCGGGCTGGTCTTTTCCCGGGCGACGTCGCCTGCAACCTTGCCCTGGCGGATGACCACAATGCGGTCAGCCACTTGGAACGCCTGGGCCATGATATGGGTGATGATGACGACACCAATGCCCTGGGCAGCAATGCGCTTGATCATCTCGAGGCCGCGGCGTGTCTGCTCCACGCCTAGGGCTGCAAAGGGTTCGTCGAGAAGCACAAGCTTGCCGCCCCAATGGACAAAGCGGTTAAGCTCAATAGCTTGGCGCTGGCCTCCCGAGAGGTGCTCCACATTCACCCGCAGGGATGGAATTTTTGTGCCCGCATTGCTGATGGCCTTGGCCGTTGCCTCATACATTTCAGCTTCCTGCAGAATGGGAATGCCGAAATAGCGCTTCACGATTTCGCGGCCCATGAAGAAATTGGCAACCACATCGACATTCGTGCAGAGCGAAAGGTCCTGGTAAACCGTTTCAATGCCGGCAGCTTTGGCTTCCGCAGGCGAAACGAAGTTGCACTCCTTGCCTTCAAAATTGACTGTTCCGGAAGTTGCTTCGAGTCCGCCCGCGATGATCTTGACGAGGGTGGATTTGCCAGCGCCATTGTCACCGAGGAGGGCCACCACTTCGCCCCGGTTCATTTCAAAGCTGATGCCGCGCAATGCTTCGATGGCGCCGAAGTTACGGGTGATGTTCTGCAAGCTGAGCAGGGGGGCAGTTCCGGTCATGCCGCCTCCACCCGTTTGAACATGGGATCGCGTTCCTCGCGGGCATCGGACTGGGTGAACTGGACGCCAAAGCGCGGCGACAGAACACCGGAGATGGCAAGGGCTGCTGCCCCGCGCAATACCGCGTCGTTGCCAACGGTTGAATGTATCAGACGCGGCGCCGTGCGGTTTTCCCGCTTGGAGATTGAATTGGCCAATGGCCCTGACGCGGCGACCAAACGGGCGACCAACATCTCGTTTGTCAGCCCGCCGATAATGATCGTTTCGGGATCGAAGAGGTTTTCAATCGTGACTATGGCAGAACGGAAAAGCGGCGCGGATTCGGCTATCCATCCCTCAACACCGATGAGCTTTACCCTGCGTTCGTAGGCTTCCAGTGAGAGGTAACGCTCAAGACAGCCGCGATTTCCGCAGGGACAGGGCTCGCCATTGGGCACGAGCGGCAGATGGCCGATTTCACCGGCATTGCGAAAGCTGCCGCGCAGGGGCTGGCCATCCTGGACCATGCATCCTCCGAGACCGACGCTGAAATAGAGGTAATAGAAATCGCGAAAATTCCGGCCGGCCCCATAGAGCCGTTCGCCCAGTGCGGCGGCGGCGTGATCCACCTCGATGAAGGCTGGCAGGTTTGATCCTTCGGCAAGGCATTGCTGCACCTGCACGCCTTTCCAGCCTTCAAGGGTGGTGGGACCCACAAAGCTCATGGATTCCACGTCAAATGGGCCGGGCATTGCCAGCCCTATGCCCAGCATGCGGCGGCCCGATTTGGCGCTCTTGAACTCGTCCACAAGGTTGAAAATTTCGCGGAATGCCGTTTCGGGGGAAGGATGGGACAGTTTGCGTTGCTCGCGCACCACCACTTCGCCGGCGAGATTAATAAGGGCCGCCTCGATTCCGAGAGGCGTTATGTTGATTCCAATGGCGTAGCCGCCATCGGGATTGATACTGAGGTTGGTGGCGGGATAGCCCCGGCTCTTTGGGGTTTCACGGACGCCGGCAATATAGCCTTGATCTTCCAGCTCACGAATGATGTTCGAGACGGTTTGAACCGTAAGGCCTACGCGCCCGGCAATATCGGCGCGGGCAACCGGCCCGTGCTGGCGTATGGCTTCGAGCACAATCCTGCGATTATACGGACGCCCAAACTCCTGGTTCGTTCCCCTGAGAGCCATTTTTTCTGGTTCTTCTTCTTTTGCTTTTTGACAGGAAAGCATGGGATGAATATAAAATCAAATGGAATTCAAAAATACAAAGCCAATTTTCTGGCGGTCTAGCTAGAGCTAAGCCGATGC
>JBAVOA010000553.1:0-2662 GCA_049691635.1 Aestuariivirga sp.
TACTTAGCCACCATCGACTTCGGCCTGTGTGACCGTGTGGACATAGGTGAAGGTCACCGTTGCACCCGGCTGCAGGACATCCCAGGAGCCGTTGACGGCAGCGTCGGTCGAGGCTGGGGTTCCCAGCGGCCCTTCGGTCAGGCCGCCTTCCGTGAATGCGGCCTGTGGCAGCAGAGCAGCTTCGTGCGTGTCGTTGATCACGATGCCGTTGATGGCAACGTTACCCGTATTGACGACCGTGTAGGTGTAGGTAATGGTCTCGCCGACTTCAGCCTGGCCAGCCACAATGCCGTTGGTGTCATCAAGCACACCGACCTTGCTGACGCTCAGCAGCGGTCCTGCGGCGATCGTCGTTGTCGCGGTACCTGCCGGTGAGGTGATGGCAGGGCCGGTAGGCGGTGAGCCGGTCGCGGTTGAACTGTTGTTAACTGCATTGGCTGGAACTGCTATGCCCGCTGCACGATAGGCATCAACCGCAGCCAGCGTGTAAGTCGCATTGAATTCAGCAACCTGACCCGGCAGCAAGGTTGTGGATCCCGATGTCAGGGTGAAGCCGGACATTGAACCTGCTCCGGCAGTCTGCGGATTGCCGAACTTTGGTCCGGCATCAACCGGTGTCACGCCGGTGATCGTCACGTTGCCGTTGTTGGTGATGATGTAGTGGTACACGATCGTGTCACCGCCATCGGTGATCGTCGCATTGGCGCCCAGGGCGGTAGAGGCAGGTGTGCCGATGGACTTGGCAATGCTGAGACTTGGGTTGGCCGTAACAACCGGAATGTCAACCGTATCCGGAGCGGACGTAACGGGATTGCCCGCATAGGTGCCACTGGCCGTAGCCGAGTTCGAGATGTCGGCATAGGTCGGCTGTGTCAGGGCCAAAAATGACGTCGCCATGAGCGGCGCATAGAGCCACGTCCGTGCGAACGGCGTAACGCGGGACTTTGATGTATTTAATTTCTTTTCCATGATCTTTTCCCCAGATAAAATTGAATTGAACGCTGCTGAATACGCAAACCTCTGACTCATGATTTTCGAACCTCCGAATATTTGTAATTTTTGAAAATATTTCTCATTGTAGGAAATCCACATCCTGCTGGACAACCGCGTAGGGTGCCGTGAAGGTCACCTCGTCGCCAGGCGCCAGCACGGCCCAGATGCCGTCATTGGCGGTCCCCGTCGTAGAGTCACCTGCGGGTGCCGCATCAAGCGAGAGCGTTTCATTGGCCGGCACAGGTGCTGTGCCATACCCATTGAAAGTTTCCGCCAGGGTAACCCCGGAGATTGTGATGTTGCCGGTGTTCTTCACCTTGTAGGTGTAGTTGATGATGTCCGCCGCCGAGACTGGCCCCACCGTATCAGCGGTCTTTTCCAGCGTCAGGGCTGGCGACTGCGTAATTGTTGTCGTGGCAGCATTGGAAACAAGTGGTGCGGTCTCTGCCGTGTCAAAAGTCGCGGTGTTGGAGAAGGCACTGCCGTCATCGATATTGGCCTGGGTAACCGCATAAGTCGCCGTGTAGATCCAGGTCTCCGCTGGATCGATGGCCCCATCCGAATCCGCATCCCCGGACGAATAGGCAGGACCGCTTGCGAGCGTGCGTGGATTTGCTCCCTGAACCAGAACATCGCTGATGGAAAGTCCCGTCAGCGTGGCGCTGCCGGTATTTTGAATGGTGATCGTGTAACTGAGCGTCGTGGGTCCGGTGATATTTGCCAGATTGACCGCTTTGGTAATCGCGAACGAAGGCGCAGCATTGGTAAAGGTACAGGCAATATTGGAACCAGCCGCCGTAGCCGCCGCATTGAGAACCAGGGCACCCGTGGCCAAGTTTGGAGTCGCCGTACCGCCACCGCCCATGCCACTGCAGGTGGCCGATGCAAGAACATAACCGGCAGGGATCGTTTCGGTGATGGTGGTTGCAGTTGAAGCGGCGGCCAAGGTCTGTGTTGCGCCGGCAACGCCAACCCCGGAGGTGACCGTAGTGATCGTCTGGCTCGCCCAGCCGTTGGTTCCCGTGAAGGTGAAGCCGCCAACGGCCCCGTTGCTGACCTTGGTCAGCGTCACCGTTGGCCGCTTGCCGTTGGTAAATGTACAGGCGATCACATTGCCAGGCGCGGTCGCTGCCGCATTCAGGGCAATGGTGCCAGCGGCAAGATTCGGTGTTGCCGTACCGGCCCCGATGCCAGAACAGCTTGCGGCGGTCAGCACATAGCCTGAAGGAATGGTTTCGGCAATTGTCGTGGCGGTGGAAGCTGCTGCCAGCGTGCGCGTGGCGCCTGCTACGCCAACACCGGAGGTCACCGTGGTGATCGTCTGCGCCGCGCCGAAGCCGTTGTCGCCGTTGAACGTGAAGCCCCCAACCCCGCCGTTGCTGACCTTGGTGAGCGTGATGGTCGGAAGCTTTGTGTTGGTAAAGGTGCAAGCGATATTGGAACCAGGCGCCGTGGCCGCTGCGTTGAGAACGAGGGCGCCGGTTGCGAGATTGGGCGTGGCCGTGCCGCCTGCACCCATGCCGGTGCAGGTTGCCGAGGCAAGAGCATACCCGGCGGGAATTGTTTCTGTGATGGTCGTGGCCGTGGAAGCAGCGGCAAGTGTGCGTGTGGCCCCCGCAACGCCAACCCCGGAAGTGACAGTGGTAATCGTCTGCGCCGCGCCGAAGCC
>JBAVOA010000554.1:0-5285 GCA_049691635.1 Aestuariivirga sp.
AAAATAGCCGGCGGGCTGTCCGCCCGCATAGAGCACCCAGATTTCCACGCCTTCTGCATGGATCGCCGTCGTGAGTTCGTCATCGGTGAAATAGCGGCGGTCGTACCAGTTGAAGTTATGACCCACGGCGGAATAGAGGAAGCGGTAGAAAGCAAGTGTGATATTTTCAGCGCGCAGCAGCATGAGCCGGATGTTTGACGGCGCCACCACGTAGTGAATGGACTCGGCGCTCATTTCCAGAAAAGTAACGATCGTATTCAACTCTCTCGTCGTCATGCCCCAGTGGCCACCGGCGTATCGGCGGCTGATCCCCATTCCACCCATGAACCATCGTAAAGCGCATGGTTCTTGACGCCCAAGGTAGTGAGCGCAAGAGAAAGGATGGCAGCAGTCACGCCGGAGCCACAGCTGGTGATGACGGGTTTTGCAATATCGATGCCCGCGGTCTCGAAAACCTTTGCCAGCTCTGTCGCAGGTTTCAGGGTGCCGTCGGCATTCAGAAGGGTTGCGTAGTGAACATTTTTCGCACCCAGCATGTGTCCGGCGCGGACCCCGGGGCGGGGCTCCGGCTCTTCGCCGCGAAACCGCCCCGGCGAGCGCGCGTCGGCCACCTGAAGAGCTTTGCGCACTTCGGCCTTGTCGCGCACCATCATGGACTGGAACCGCGCGGTGAAATGGCGTTCCTGGGGTTTTGCCGGTGGCCCGTCCTCAAGCTGCAGGTTCTCTGACTTCCATTTCCGCAGGCCGCCATCGAGCACGGCCACATCGTCATGGCCGAAGACCTTGAACATCCACCAGACGCGGGCTGCCGAAAACAGGCCGACACTATCGTAGCAGATTACCTTCTTGCCATCGCCGATGCCCATCTTCCGCACTTGGCTGGCGAATTTCTCCGGCTTGGGCAGCATGTGGGGCAGGGGGCTTTCGGTATCGGAAATCAGATCGATGTCGAAGAATTGCGCGCCTGGAATGTGTTCGACCAGGAATTCGGCTCTCGGGTCGCGCTTTGCGGTAGGCAAATGCCATGAGCAATCGATGATGGAAATATCGGGCGACTGCCGGTGTTCGGCGAGCCATTGGGTTGAGACCAGTTCTTTCGACATGGGAGTTCCTGCTTAAGCGAAGGCGAGACGGATGCGGCGGTTGATCTTGCCTTTGTTTTCAATCTTACCCACGCGTATGGAGCCGATTTCATTGGTGGATTTCACGTGGGTACCGCCACAGGGCTGAAGATCGACCTTGCCCTCTTCACCAATCATGACCAGGCGTATCTTGCCGGTTCCCATCGGCGGCTTCACCGACATGGTGCACACGAGATGAAGATTCGCTTCCATTTCCGCGTCGCTGATCCAGCGGAAGGTCACCTTGTGATCATCGAGAATGAGCTGATTGATGCGCGCCGCCAGTTCTTCCTTGTCGGGAATGCCGCCTTCGGGAATATCGAAATCAATGCGTCCGCCATCTTCGGAAATCGCTCCGCCGGTCACCGGGAACGGCACGCAGGCGCAGAGCAGGTGCATCATGGTGTGGGCGCGCATATTGCGGTGGCGCGTGGCCCAATCCAGCTCCAGTCTGACGGGGGTTCCGACGGCCGGAAGATGTTCAGCGTTTGTGGCGACGTGGACAAGATTCTTTACGTCGTCATAAACTGTTGTGGCAATCTCGACTGCCTTGTCTTCAAAGTGCAGAACGCCCTTGTCGCCGGGCTGTCCGCCGGCGGCCGCATAGAAATTGGTCTGGTCCAGCACAATGCCGCCGCGTTCGCTGATGCTCTGTACAACAGCACCCGCGGATTTGAGGTAAGCATCTTCGCGGAAGAGCAGGGCGGTCATTGTCAAACAGCCTCAAACACCGTCGGCACCTGGGGCGTTTCGGTCAGCCATTTGGGAACGGGCAGGCCTTTTTCGCGGAGGAATTCCGGATTGAAAAGTTTTGAGGCATAGCGCGTGCCGTAGTCGCAGAGAACCGTGACGATGGTGTGACCGGGTCCCATCTGTTTGCCGAGCCGGATGGCGCCGGCCACGTTCACGCCGGTGGAGCCGCCCATGCAGAGGCCCTCGTGCTCAAGCAGGTCGAAGGCCATGGGAATGGCTTCGCTGTCGGGGATCTGGAACGCGTCATCGACCACGGCGCCTTCGAGATTTGCGGTGATGCGGCCCTGGCCGATGCCTTCGGTGATGGAGGAGCCTTCGGACTTGAGTTCGCCGGTCTTGTAATAGCTGTAAAGCGCCGCACCCATGGGATCAGCTAGGGCAATCACGACGGTTTTGTTGCGGGATTTCAATCCCATACTCACCCCAGCTAAGGTTCCACCTGAACCCACGGCAGACACGAAGCCATCAATCTTGCCATCGGTCTGGGCCCAGATTTCAGGGGCGGTGGTTTCGATATGGGCCCGGCGGTTGGCCACATTGTCGAACTGGTTGGCCCATACGGCGCCCATGGCCTTGGCGAGGCGGCCCGAATACTTCACGTAGTTGTTGGGGTTCTTGTAGGGAACAGCGGGGACCTCTACGAGTTCGGCACCGAGCTGACGGATAGCGTCTTTCTTCTCCTGGCTTTGGGTCACAGGAATCACGATGATGGTTTTGAAGCCCATGGCCCTCGCTACCACGGCAATGCCGATGCCGGTGTTTCCAGCGGTGCCTTCCACGATGGTGCCGCCAGGCTTCAACTGGCCTTTTGCGATGGCGTCACGGATTATGAAGAGCGCGGCCCGGTCCTTGACTGACTGGCCGGGATTCATGAATTCCGCCTTGCCCAGGATCGTACAACCCGTCAGTTCCGAGGCCTTTTTGAGCCGGATCAGGGGCGTATTGCCAATTGCAGCGACGACATCGTTCTTAATATCCATGGAGCACTCCAAGCTTTGCTTCAGCAATGCCCGACATGGGCCAAGAGGTCAAATGGTCAGGCTGGATAGCTGATGATGGAGGTTGGCATGGCGGACAACCGGTTTAATTTGTCAAAAGCCGGAGCAGGGCCTCGGCCGCGGCCTGTTCCTTTGCGCCATTGATGAAGTAAATAAACACATCACGGGATTTCAGCGCCTTGCCCTTTGACGGCGCGAGGGGGAAGTTTTCCGACTCCCCGCCGCGTTCCCGAGCCCATGCCAGCTCTGCCCAGGTCTTAAGCGCCTTGGCGTCATAACCGGTTTCCACATCGGCTTTGGCATTTTGCAGCCGCGCATACACAAAGTCGGCGCTAAGATCTGCAATCAATGGATATTTTTCTGAATCGGCAAGCACAACGGCAACACCGGCCTTGCGGACCTGGGCAATAAAGTCCTCGGACCGGAAACTTCCATTCCTTACTGCAAGCGCATGACAAAGTTTCAGGCCGTCCATGGATTTTGGAAGCAACGCAAAAAAGCGGCAAGGTCATCGGCGTCATGTTTCTTGGTTGGTGCCAATTGCCACAGGATTGGGCCAAGTTTTGATTTCAGTTCAGTGACGCCGCTCGCAAAGAATTTGTCAATTGACGGGCCAGCCTCGGCCAATACACGCCGGTTGACCGCAAAGCGCGGCGCTTTCAGTGAAAAAATGAATCTGTCTGGCGTCTCGTCAGCCCAGCGCCGAAACGTCGAGGGTGTAAAAGTACCATAGAATGTGCCGTTTACCTCAATGGAGGTCACCCGGCGGCTGGCGTGCGCCAACTCTTGCTTTATTGGCAACTTCTCGGGAAAAAAAGCCCTCGCCAGAGCTCATAAGTCCACCCGCCAATACCACCTCGGATCATGGTTTTTCTACCTTGCCATATTTGAACGAAGGGCATCTTGTCGTGGCGGGTGGCGGGGCTCAAACCCTGTTTAAAGATAAAAAGCCGGTCCCCATAGGGACCGGCTTTGAAACTGGCTCCTCGAGCTGGACTCGAACCAGCGACCATTCGATTAACAGTCGAATGCTCTACCAACTGAGCTATCGAGGAATATGGGGGGCCGTATAGCAGAGGGCTTTGGATACGAAAAGACATTTTGTGGATTCTTTGCTAGCACTCATATGGGGGGCTGGCTTTCAGAAGGAAACAACGTGGCAAAGGTCAATTTCGCGGGTTACAAGGTTAAAGTTCCGGGCCACCCGCTGTTGCGCATGGGGTTTGGTGTGGTGCTGATCATCGGCGGATTGCTGGGGTTCCTGCCCATTCTCGGTTTCTGGATGGTTCCGCTCGGGCTGGTTGTGCTTTCGATCGATCTGCCGCCGGTGCGGCGGTTTCGCCGGAATGCCACGGTCTGGATCGGCAACTGGCTGAACCGGCGCTGGCCGGGGCTTGCCAGGAAAATTGGCTTTGGCGCGCCGCGTAACGGAAAATCCTGAGGAATTTGGAGGCCTCGCCCAGAATCGAACTGGGGTGCAAGGATTTGCAGTCCTCTGCGTAACCACTCCGCCACGAGGCCTTCGGCTGGGCTGTATAGGGGATGGCCGGGGAGTAAACAACCAAATCCTCCAACATGTTGAATAGCCCAACAGTTTGCTTGGCAAGGCAGGCGTTCGCGGTTAATTTGGCTGGGAGTTTAACCAACAAGTGATATGGATAACGACATGACGAATTTCGCGGCGGCGCGGCACAATATGGTCGAATCGCAGGTGCGTCCCAACGGGATCACGGACCACCGGATCATTGATGCCATGGCGGCGGTGAAACGCGAGGACTTTGTTCCCGCGCCGCGCAAGGCAATTGCCTATCTGGACGACGATGTGCTGCTCAAAGACGGGGGAGCCGGGGAAAGCCGCTATCTCATCGAGCCCATGGCCTTTGCACGGATGATCCATCTGGCGCTCATCAAGCCCACGGACAAGGTTCTGGTGGTGGGGGCCGGCACGGGCTATGGTGCCAGTATCATTTCGATGCTGGCACAGTCGGTTGTGGCGCTGGAGTCTGATCCCGAACTGCTGGGCCTCGCCCGTGAATTCCTGGCCGGCAGTCCGACGATCAAGCTTGTCGAAGGCAAACATGCGGAGGGATATCCGGCAGGGGCACCTTATGACGTCATCATCGTCGAGGGCCGGATTCCTGCCGTGCCCGAGGTTCTTTTCAGCCAATTGGCTGATGGCGGGCGGATTGTCGCCGCGATCGGTAACACCGATGTTTCCAAGATCCGGGTTGCAACCTTGAGTGACGGCCATCGCTCGTCGCGCTTTGCCTTTGATGCGTCAATCGCCCCGTTGCCGGGATTTCCATCGGAAAAGGCGGCGTTTGTTTTTTGATTGGAAGCGTTGCAAAAATACACTTCGATTCGCATTCAGAATAAACTAGGGTTGCACGGGGAAAAGGGACCACAGATATAC
>JBAVOA010000555.1:0-5753 GCA_049691635.1 Aestuariivirga sp.
GTCTGTGGCGGCCTTGCGGGCTTGGGCCTCAACTCGCCGATCTGCCCTTAATTACGGGCAGTCGCTGTCGCGGACATAGCGGGCCTTCACCCAGCCGTGGGTGACCGCTTCGCCATTGTAATGGCTGACCGGACACCAGCGCTGGGCCCAGGGGCGATAGGTGGGGATGCAAGGTGCATCCAGGTGAATGATTCCGTGTTGGCCCGGAACCAGTTCATCAACAATGCGCGAACTGGAGGAAGGCCTGCTGCGTATGTTCAGCGCATCATCATAGGCCACATTGGTGACGATGAGGCAGCCCGGGCCCGAGGTAGCCAGGGCCAGAGGGGTGAAAGAGACGGTAACAAACAGAACGGCGATGAACGTGCGCATGTACAGTCCTCCTGATTTCACATGCATTGCAACGGCCACGTGAACCTTCCATGAACCGGATGGTGGTGAATCCGCCTCACCTCCGGCACAAGAAACTCGCTTGCGCGGCGCTTGAGAACGTGGGCACTGACGGTTTACACTGTTTTATCTGTTGGAGGAATCGAATGAAATCCCATGCGCGGGTTGTGGTGGTCGGTGGCGGCGTGATGGGCGTGGGCCTGCTCTATCATCTGGCGCTTGAGGGATGGAGCGATATTGCGCTCGTCGAGAAGGGTGAGCTAACCTCCGGCTCCACTTGGCATGCGGCGGGACAATGCCCGCAGTTCAACGGCTCGCTCAACATGTCCAAGGTGCATCTCTATGGCACCCAGCTCTACCCGCAACTGGAAAAACTCACGGGGCAAGCGGTGTCCTGGCATGGCTGCGGCGGGCTTCGACTTGCCACCACGGGCGAAGAGGTGAACTGGTTCAAGTACGTCTATGGCGTGTCACGGCTAGCGGGCTATGAGTGCGAAATCATCGGGCCCTCGGAGATCAAGCAGTATCATCCATTCCTCGAAACCTTCGGGGTGAAGGCGGCCTTCCACACGATTACCGACGGCCATGTGGCGCCTGCCGACATCACCAATGCCATGGCGGCTGGTGCCCGCCAGTTGGGCGTTGAAATCTACCGCCGCACGCGGGTGATGGATATCAAGCTGCTGCCGTCGGGTGAATGGAACGTGATCACCGACAAGGGCAATATCGTCTGCCAGCATGTGGTGAATTCGGCCGGCTCCTATTGCGATGTGGTGGGTTCATGGACCGGGCACAATGTGCCCATCGCCAACATGCTGCACCACTATATGATCACCGAGCCTCTGAAGGAGCTGATTGATCTCGCGCCTGAATTGCCGGTGGTGCGCGACCCCTACTCCCATGCTTACCTGCGCGAGGAAACCAATGGCGTGCTGGTGGGACCTTACGAAACGGCCACGGCCCATCTCTGCTGGGATGGCCAGCCTCCGGCCTGGGATTTTGAAAGCGAATTGATCGCCCCCGAACTGGACCGTCTCACGCCATGGCTGGAAAAGGCGGCGGAACGCTTCCCCCTGTTTGGTGAGGCGGGCCTCAAGAATGTCGTGTCAGGGGCCATCACGCACACGCCGGACGGCACCTATCTTTCGGGGCCTGCTCCGGGACCCAAGAATTACTGGATGCATTGCGGAGCCTCCATCGGCATCTGCCAGGGCGGCGGGGCCGGCAAATACCTGGCGCAGTGGATGGTGCATGGCCAGGCCGAGATCAACATGCGCGAGTTCGATCCGCGGCGCTTCGGCAACTGGGCCAGCAAGGACTACGCCGCCGAAGTTTCCATCGCCGACTATCACCACATGTATTACTGCTTCAAGCCGGGCGAACAGCACGAAATTGGCCGGGGCCTGCGCAAATCATCGCTCTATGAAAAACTCAAGTCCCATGGGGCGCAGTTTGCCCAGATCTTTGGCTGGGAACGGCCGCGCTGGTACGACACAACCGGCAAGGGCGAGGCCTATTCCTACAAGCGCTCGAACTGGTTTGATGCGGTGCGCGAAGAAGCGCTGGCGGTGCGCGAGCGTGTCGGGCTCATGGATCTTTCAACCTTCTCCAAGTTCGAGGTGAAAGGCCGGGATGCCTATGCCTTCCTTGAGCGCATTTGCGCCAATAAAATCCCTGCGAAGGACGGCGGCATCATTCTTGGCCATCTGCTGAACGAGAATGGCTTTATTGAATCGGAAATCACTGTCACTCGGCTAGGGCCGGAACATTTCTATATGCTTTCGGCGGCGGTGGCGCAGCTGCATGACAAGGATCAGTTGGAATGGCGCAAACTGCCCACGGAGAACGTGAAGATCACCGATGCCACCGATGACTTCGGCGTGCTGGTACTTGCCGGGCCTAAGGCCCGCGAAGTTCTGAGCCAATGCACCTCGACCGATCTTTCCAATGCAAGCTTTCGCTGGCTCACGGGCAAGGAAGCCGAAGTCGCCGGGGTTAAGAACGTCCGGTTGCTGAGAGTCAACTATGTCGGCGAACTGGGCTGGGAACTGCATGTCCCAATGGGCGAAATGCCTCAAATTTTCGACAGTCTGATGAAGATTGGTAAAGCCTATGGCCTGAAACTTTTCGGCACCTATGCCATGAACTCGCTCCGCATGGAAAAGTCCTACCGGGGCTGGGGCTCGGAACTGACCACGGAAATCGACATGTTCGAAGCCTCAATGGAACGTTTCATCCGCCTGGACAAGCCGGAGTTCATTGGCAAGGCCGCAAGCCTTTCCAAGCACCAGCGGGGGCCGCGCATGAAGCTGGTCTGCCTCGAGGTTGCCAATACGGATTGCGATTGCGTGGGAAATGAGCCGGTCTATAGTGGCGAAAAAATCATAGGTCTCACCACGTCCGGGGGCTACGGCCACACCGTGAAGAAGTCTTTGGCATTCGCCTATGTGGAGCCAAGCATGACCGCAATCGGCACGATCTTTGACGTGCTGATGTTTGGCGAGAAGCGCAAAGCCTGCATCACCCCTGAGTCCGTGTGGGACCCTGAAAACGCGAGATTGAAAGCCTAAAGCGAGGTCAGATTCTTGTTCGGCGGCAGGTCTTGCCAGGAGCTGCCCGCCGCAATAATGCAGGACTTGCCCTCGGGCGTTGTCACCAGAATTGTCCAAGTTCCAGCCTTTGAGGCAAAGACTTCGACCAGGTTGACCTGGCCAGCGATACCCAGCGCCTTGCCTGATTCCTGATATTTGTCAGTGAGGGCCTTGACGAAATCGCCACGCTTGCCGCACACGCCAGCGGCTTGCGCCGGGCTTGCATAGACCAGGGCGAAGATTGAAACGCCAGCAAGTACAATATTGAACTTAGTCATAATTCCTCCAGTTCGCCGTCCGAGGCGCCGCCGGAGGTTTTTCAACCCCCTGAGTTAGGCGGGTCCCGGAACGGTTATGCCGATTAGATCGTTCATAAACAGCTCCAACTACACGTACCAATTGATGATGCGCCCAAGTCGTAAATAAATTGCGAACAGAGCAGCGATGCGATAGCTAGCCGCCATGCCAGCTTCCCCGCCCGCGCGCTCCAGCACCCTCTTCGGCATCGCCCTGATGATCAGCGCCATGATCGTGCTGCCGTTCCTTGATGTGGCCGCCAAGTTCCTGGGCCAGCAGAATGTGCCTATCGTCCAAATTGTCTGGGCCAGACTGTTCTTTGGAATGGTGATGACGGCGCCTCTGGTGTGGAAGATGGACGGGGCCAGAAACCTCATTCCGCAGCGCCCGGGCATCCATACGATACGTGCCGGTTTTTTGATTACTGCAACGGCGTTGTTCTTCTGGGCCCTGAAATTTCAATCCATCGCCGACACGCTGGCGATCTTCTTTGTCCAGCCGTTGATCATCACCATGCTGTCGCCGTTTGTACTGGGCGAAAAGGTTGGGGTGCGGCGCTGGCTTGCAGTTGCCATCGGCTTCGTGGGAACGCTGATCATCATCCGTCCTGGCTTCCAGAGTCTCAACCCCGGTGTATTCATGGCGCTGGGAGCCGGCGCATCGCTCGCCCTCTACATGCTGCTCACACGCCGGATAGCGGGCGGCACAAGCGCCATGACCACGACGTTCACTACCAGCCTAGCCGGCGCTGTGCTCGCCTCAATGGCCGTTGTCTTTGTCTGGCAAACGCCTACTGCCCAGCAATGGGGGCTCTTTGTTCTGTTGGCCTTTATCGCGACCTCCGGCCACTACCTCATCGTGCGGGCCTATGACCACGCCGAAGCCTCGCTGCTCGCTCCGTTGGGTTATACCGAGATGATCATGGCGGTTGCCGCGGGCTGGTATTTCTTCGGTGATTTTCCCGACGCCTGGACGTTTGTGGGCGTGAGCCTACTGATCGTCTGTGCCATCTACATTTCCTACCGTGAACGGGTGCGGAATGTCGCTCCATTGGAAACGCCACCAACGATGATCAGCTAGCCGCCGACTACTTTTTCCATGCGGCGGTCGGGAACGAACCACATCATTGCCACTGCGATAAAAAGCCCACCAGAAATCCACGGATTGACGAAGGCCAGCGCGATGGCGATCGCATAGGCCACGAGTGAGATATTGCCCTTCGCATCGGAACCGATGGCTTTGGCAAAATCGGATTCATTGCCATGAACCCTGATGATCGTGCGGACCAGAATTGAATAGGCTGCTCCGCACATCAACAGATTGATGCCATAGATGATTACCGGCCATGTCGCGAAATGGTTTTCCCCCATCCATCCGGTGGTGAAGGGCATCAACGAAAGCCAGAAGAGCAAATGAAGGTTGGCCCATAGCATGCCGCCGCTCACGCGCTTCACAGCGTGCAGAAGATGATGATGGTTGTTCCAATAGATGCCCACATTGGCAAAACTCAGCACATAGCTCAGGAAAACCGGGGCAAGCTCCCAAAGGGCTGAAAGCTCGGCGCTATGGGGAACCTTTAGTTCCAGGACCATAATCGTGATGATGATGGCGATCACGCCATCGCTGAATGCCTCAAGCCGCCCCTTTCCCATGATTCCCCTTATTCGCTTTTGAAGCCGACCCTCGTATGCGATCCATCGCAATATGGCTTATTGGCAGAACTCCCACACCTACACAGGACTGCCTTGCTCACGCGGTTAACGGTCCGTCCTGTCCCGCTCACCACTTCAAGATTCCCACTCACCAGCAGCGGGCCGTTCGGCTTCGGCGTGATATTCACCGGACCGTTACGAACTGCCAAGGCTTCTGAATCCTGCTTGGGCGGTTCACCCGTGGCCAGAAATCCCGCTTCCGTATGGCGGCCGTCGCAATAGGGTTTGCTCTTTGACTGGCCGCAGCGGCATAGGGTTGCCCGCAGGCCCGCCTCCGCCCCATTGATCACCAGAGGCGCATTGATTGCCAGAGGGCCGTTTTCACGAACCCGCATGGTGTTTACCAAGGGTGGTTCTTCTCCCATGCCACCATCCACCCGCTCATAGCGGATGGCGCCAGACGGGCAATTATGGGCAAGCTGGGCCATGGTTTCCGAACTTGCTTTGTCGGGGTAAATCCATTCACCCTTCACATTTGGAACAAAAACATCCGGCCGGTCCAGCACGCAATTTCGGGAATGGATACAACGGCTGACATTAAAGTGAATGATGAATTGCCGTCCGCGAACAGTTTCAATCGCCATGGTTACAACCTCCCAAAATCAATGCGCTGCCGAAGGAACCCTATCCATCCGAAGTTTCAGAAGATACCAGACGATTGCCACGCCCGCTACCTTGCTGAGGGTTTCGGTGGTGAAGGACAGCGGCGCCAGATAACCGGAGAGATAAAGAAAGGCTAGTGAATCGAGCGGCACTGAAATGA
>JBAVOA010000556.1:0-6603 GCA_049691635.1 Aestuariivirga sp.
CGCAGCGCGCATCACAGCACTGGTGCCCTATCTCGCCTATTCGCGAAAGGATCGCCAGACCAAGACCCGCGATCCTGTAACCAGCCAATATGTGGCCCGCCTTTTTGAAGCTGCGGGGGCCGATTGCGTCGTCACCCTCGATGTTCATAACATCGTCGCGTTCCAGAATGCGTTCCGCTGCCGGACTGTCCATCTCGATACCCGCCGCCTGTTCGCCGGCGAACTGCGCAGCATTCTCCCAACTGGGCCAATCGCGGTTATCTCGCCGGACCCAGGCGGTGTGAAACGCGCGCAACTCTTTCGCGAGATGTTGCAGAAAGCCCTGCTTCGGCCCGTCGGTCAGGCCTTCGTGGACAAGCGGCGAAGCGCAGGCGTCGTGAGCGGTGACATGTTGGTCGGCGATGTCAAGCAGGCGACCGTCATTGCGGTTGACGACTTGATTGCCTCCGGAAGTACGATGGATCGCGCGGCGCGCGCAGCATTGGAACATGGTGCCAGCCAAGTGATTGCTTGTGCGGCACATGGCCTTTTCACCGGTGAGGCCAAGGCCACCTTGGCAGCCGCACCGCTCCAACACATTTTCGTCACTGACACGGTTCCGCCGTTCAGGCTGGACGCAAAACCTGACGCAACGGCCATAAGAATTGTCAGCGCCGCGCCACTCTTTGCCGATTGCATCAAATGCCTTCACGGAGGATCTTCCATATCGCAGTTGGTGGGCGAAGAAGACTAGGGAAAACCTGCCAAAGTGGCACCCCGCCTTCAATGGAGAAGTGAAATGCGTGCCATGGTTCTTCATCGTCCCGGAGAAAAAATGAAGCTGGAATTTGTGCCTGATCCGGAGCCGGCTCCAAATGAGCTCCTCATCCGGGTCGAAGCCTGCGGTGTGTGCCGGACCGACCTTCACATCGTCGACGGTGATCTAAACGAGCCAAAACAGCCCCTCATTCCGGGACATGAAATCGTAGGCAGGGTAGTCCGCGTTGGCTTTGGCGTAACCGGTTTTACGCTCGGCATGCGGGTGGGCGTACCCTGACTAGGATGTACCTGCGGGCAATGTGACTATTGTGAAGATCAGCGTGAGAATCTCTGTGATGACGCGCGCTTCACCGGTTACGATATGGACGGCGGCTATGCCGAATTCTGTACCGCCGATTCCAGATATTGCTTTCCACTTGACGAAAATGCCACGGCCGCCAGTCTGGCACCTCTGCTTTGTGCCGGGCTCATCGGCTATCGCGCCTTGCGCCTGGCCGGCGAAGCCGAGCGGATTGGCATCTATGGCTTCGGCGCGGCAGCGCATCTCATTACCCAGGTTGCCCTATTCGAGGAACGGACCGTTTATGCCTTCACGCGCCCCGGTGATGTGATGGCACAGATCATGGCACACGAACTGGGCTGCGAATGGACATCGGGATCGGATGACGCGCCTCCTGAAATGCTTGATGCGGCAATTATCTTTGCTCCCGTTGGCGGCCTGGTTCCGGAGGCGCTCAAGGCGGTGCGCAAGGGCGGAACCGTGGTTTGCGGCGGCATCCACATGAGCACGATTCCGACCTTCGAATATGAGCTTCTTTGGGGTGAACGGGTCCTGCGTTCGGTAGCAAACCTCACCCGCCAGGAAGCCACCGAGTTCCTCGAGCTTGCCCGCACCATCCCGGTCGTGGCCCAAACGACAATCTTTCCGCTGGAAGAGGCCAATGACGCGCTGGACAGGCTGCGCGCCGGGAACATCACCGGCGCCGCCGTTCTCATGCCTTGATCTATTCCGACACCAGTACTGCCGTAGCCCCCGCCGCCGCTATCTTGCGGAGGAATTGGTTTTCCCCAAAAGGCACGACGATATCAATGGGTGCGATCACGACTGACGCGCGCCCTTGAAAATGGAGGAAATCTGACAACTCCATGATCTCAACCCTCGTGCCCGTGGCCAGCGCAATATCTCGCGCGATGGAGACGGCTTGCGCCGTTCCCGCTCCATCACTGATCGCAATGATCCGGGTATTCAACCCTACCCTAGAAGAAGGCACGACTACGGCAGCGGCGCGATCCAGAAAGAACCTTGCCGCGCCGAATAGGCCAAGGCCGGAAATCTGAATATCGTAACGGTTGACGACAACAATGTCCCCAACTTCAAGCACAGTCGACAGCTTGTGAAAGGTCTCCCCTTGCGGCTGCCGCATCTGCCACGCCACGTTGGTTCGCGCGCAGATTTCCGCAAGTGTTCTCTCTGCTGTTCGGGCCAGTTGGCTAAAATGGGACTCGATGCCTTGCAGGGTGAATGTTGAGGAAAGACCTCCGCGGCCATAGACCTTGGCGAAAGGCAATCCGGCAAGATTTATGAGATCCTCCTGTTGCACCAGAATGCAAAGGAGTTCGGATTTCAACACAGACGCAAATATGGCGGCGGCCTCAATTGAATGGTGCAAGTCGTCGCCTGTTCCCAAGCCCAATAGAACCCGCCGCGGCTCTCTAGTCACCCCAGCCATCATGAGAGCTCCTTTTCTTCGCCGGCGCTTTCTAATGCTGTCCGGGCAAAGGATTTTCGCATCTCGGAAAACTGGCTCAACTTAGCTTCGACACGCGCATTAATTGTGCCATCCGGAAACTTGCCATCGGCGACGCGGACCCCTGCCTCAAGGCCCATCAGGAGGATGATCCCTTCGTCGATGGTTGATACCGCATAGATGTGGAACTTTTTCTCGCGGGCCGCATCGACGATATCAGGCCGCAGCATCAGATGCTTCCGATTGGACTCCGGAATAAGCACACTTGCTTTCCGGTCAGCCCACGCATCCTGCAGATATCAAGGAAACCTTCGATCTTCTCGTTCACGCCACCGATGGCTTGGATCTGTCCCAGTTGATTGACCGAGCCTGTTACTGCGAGGGACTGCCGGATTGGCACCTCGGCAAGAGCCGAAAGGAGTGCGTAGAGCTCAGCCGAGGAAGCACTGTCGCCTTCGACACCCCCGTAGGATTGTTCGAAAACCAATGAGGCCCATAATGACATCGGTGACGACAGCGCATAATGTGAGGCGAGAAAACTGGAGAGGATCAGAACCCCCTTCGAATGCAGCGGTCCGCCAAGCTCAACCTCGCGTTCGATATCCACAACCTTGCCCGTCCCCATGCGTAAATGTGCCGTAATGCGGGTAGGCTTGCCGAAACTCAAATTGCCAAGGCTCAATACCGAAAGGCCGTTGATCTGGCCCACCGCCTCGCCGTCGGTATCGATCAGCATGATCTTGCGGGTGATCGCCTCCAGGGAACGATCGCGGATTCGCTCGCTACGGAATCGTCGTTCATCGATGGCGCGATCAATATCTTCAACACCGATAAGTTCACGCTTTTCTTTCTGGGCCCGGAAATGAGCCTCGCGAAGGTTGTCGGCTAGCACACCAACACGCAAAGACAGACGCTCGGCGTCCTCTGCCTCCCGCGCAGCCTGTTCGACAAGCCGTGCCACGGCCTGCGGTGAGAGCGGCAAGAGCCCTTCCTGTCTCGCGACAGATCCCATGAGCCGAGCAAATAGCGCGACTGACTCCGGCGACCGTTCCGTCACGTCCTCGAAATCCGCCTGCACTTTGAAAAGGTCTTCGAACTCCGGGTCGAGGCTGGCAAGAAGATAGTAGAGAACCCGTTCGCCAACCAGCACGACCTTCATAGACAAGGGAATGGAATCGGGCACGAGGGAAGTTGTGGTAATAAAACTCAGCTCGTCCGCAACGGAGGTAATTTCCACTCTTCTGTTGCGCAGGCAACGCTTCAGCGTCTCCCATACGAATGGTTTCATGAGGACCCGCAGCGCATCGAGGATCAAATACCCACCATCGGCCCGGTGCAGCGCTCCAGCCTTAACCATGGAAAAATCGGTCACCAGCGCACCCATCATCGAGCGGTGGTCGATGCGGCCAAAGACTTTGCCCAATGTCGGGTGTTCCTCGCTGACGACTGGCGCACCACACGCCGGGGCCACATCAACTCCGTCGGGACAATGGGTCACCAGCACGTTCACAGTAAAACGGTTGAAGAGAGGATGCCTCGAGCCGGGATGCGAGGATACATCGAACGGATGCTCATCTTCTTCTTGTTGTGGTGTCAGGAACAGTTCCGCGTTGCTGATCAGGTCGGCCCGGACTTCCGACAAATATGCTTTGATATCCTCATTGCCCACAAAACGTGCGGCAATCTCGTTGATCGATAGACCGACCACCAGTTCGGCCAAGTCTGCATTGAGCTTTCGGATTCTCTTGCGTCGTTCTTTCTCAAGCACAGGGACATTCTTGAGAATTCGCTCCAAATCTCCCTACAGGGCATGATTTTTTGCTCAATGGCTTCACGCTCGGCTTGGGGCAAGGCGTTAAACACCTCGGGCTTCACCACTTGGCCGCCGCTGACCGGGGCAAGGGCAAAGCCCATGTGTGTCCGCAATATTGTAACGTCCTGTTCCTGCCCTTTCTTGCGCAACTCCTCGAATGCTTTCTCCTGGGCCATCTCGAATTCGTCGTCGATGGACTTGCGCCTGTTGCGATAGTCTTCCGACTCGAACATATCCGGGATGGCCGAACTCAGATCATCAATGAGTTCCGTCATGTCTGCCTTGAGTTTCGGACCGACACCAGAGGGAAGCAGGATTGCCTTCGGGCGATCGGGAGCCGCAAAATTGTTGACATAGACCCAGTCGTCGGGAACGGGCTCTGCTGCCGCCTTGCTCTCCAGGAATTTGCGGATGGCGCCATGGCGGCCAGAACGCGTGGGTCCCAAGGCAAATATGTTGAATCCGTGATGGTCGATCTGGGCCCCGAACTCGATCGCGGCCAGGGCCCGATGCTGGCCAATGAGTTCGCCAATCGGCTCAAGTTCCGCGGTGGAGGTGAATTTCAGCAATGCTGGATCGCAGCTCAACCTGAACTCATGCGGAGCGAGCGCCAGACGATTCAATTCGGCTGCTTGGTCGATTGATAAAGGCACGGCTGACCCCTCCGAGGATGACCGCAGTCAATACTGCCCTAATTCAGACAGTCACTGATCCATATCAAGATTGCCCTGGTAAATTGATCTGGATCAGCGATGTGACCTAGCTATCGGGTAAAAGTCCAGCAGAGAATTTAAGGGAGGCGCCACATGGCTCACAAGCAGGTTATGTTCCGGTCCGAAGCACGCGAGAAGGTGCTGCGCGGCGCAAGCCAGTTGGCCGATGCCATTCGCATAACGCTCGGCCCAAAATCAAAATCGGTTCTCATCCAGCGGAAATGGGGCCCCCCTCTTGTCTGCAACGATGGCGTGACCATTGCCAAGGAATTCGACCTGAAGGATGCAGAGGAAAATCTGGGTGCGCAAATGTTGCGTCAGGCCGCTGAAAAAACCGGCGAGATCGTTGGCGACGGAACCAGTACCGCCGCCATTCTCGCCCACGCGATGTTTGCCGATGGCCTTCGAAATGTCGTTGCCGGTGCCAGCGCCGTCGACGTAAAGCGCGGACTAGAACGGGCCGCCGAAGCGGCAGTTACCGCGCTTAAAGCCCTCTCGAGGCCCGTCGGAACACGCAAGGAGAAAGCCCAAGTGGCAACGATATCGGCGCACAATGACCAGGTCATCGGCGATCTTGTCGCCGATGCCATGGAGCGGGTTGGCAATGAGGGCGTCATTACCGTCGAGGAATCAAAAACCACCGAGACTGTGCTGGAAGTCGTCGAAGGCATGCAGTTCGACCGGGGATTCATTTCGCCCTATTTCATCACCAATGCTGAGAAGATGGAATCGATCCTCGAGGATGCGCTGGTCCTGGTTTGCGACAGGAAGATCACCATTCTCAATGATCTCGTTCCATTGCTGGAACAAGTCGCGAAATCCGGCAGTCCCATGCTGGTGATCGCCGAAGATGTGGAGGGCGAGGCCCTCGCAACCCTGATTGTCAACCAGTTGCGTGGAAACCTCAAAAGCTGCGCGGTGAAGTCGCCGGCTTTCGGCGACCGGCGCAAGGCCATGGAACAGGATATTGCAATTCTGACCGGTGGACATGTCATCGCGGAAGAACTTGGCCTGAAACTTGAAACCACCACCATTGACCAACTCGGCAAAGCCAAGCGTATTGTCTGCAATAAGGACACGACAACAATCGTTGGCGGCGGTGGCGAGCGTAGCGCCATTGATGGCCGTATCCAGCAGATCAGGGCCGAGATCGTCAAAACCACGAGCGATTACGACAAGGAGAAATTGCAGGAGCGCCTGGCAAAACTGTCGGGCGGCGTTGCCGTTATCCGGGCTGGCGCTCCAGTGGAATCCGAAATGAAAGCCCGCAAGGACGCCCTTGACGATGCCATCAACGCCACCAAGGCGGCAGTGAGCGAAGGAGTCGTGCCGGGCGGTGGGTTGGCGCTGCTCCGCTGTATCGACGCAGTAAGCCGGCTGGAACAGAGCACGGAAGGGGACGAACGGACCGGTGTTCAGGTTCTGAAGCGGGCTCTCACCGCCCCGGCGAGGCAGATTGCCGAGAATTCCGCAGTTGATGGTGGCGTTGTCATTGCACGCATGCTTGAGGGTAAAGGCAGCTTTGGCTTCGATGCGGCGCGCAAGGAGTACGTGGACCTGATCGAGGCAG
>JBAVOA010000557.1:0-2426 GCA_049691635.1 Aestuariivirga sp.
GCCCCTGCCGATCCCAGCAATGGGGCGAGTGTGTTTGTTTTCCTCTCGCGCCCCTTCATCTGGTTTTATATTTACTTTGTTGTAGCGGTCGGCCTGTTTGCCGGCTTCTGGGCGTTCTATGCGCCACATAGATGGATGCGATGGTCGATCCTGGGTTCGGCGCTGATCATTTTTGCCACCTATTTCCAGGTGCAGGTGAGTGTCGCTATCAATGCCTGGTATGGTCCGTTCTATGACATGATCCAGGTGGCCCTTGCGACGCCCGGCCAGGTGAGCTTGCCGCAGTTCTATGCCCAACTCGCCACCTTTGCCGGCATTGCCATGATCGCGGTGGTCGTAGGTGTTGTGACCCGCTTCTTTGTCAGCCACTATATCTTCCGCTGGCGTACTGCAATGAATGACTACTACATGGCCAACTGGTCCCAGCTCCGCTTTGTCGAAGGGGCCTCGCAACGCGTGCAGGATGATACGATGCGGTTTTCCACGACCATGGAAGGTTTAGGTGTGAACCTCATAGATTCGGTGATGACACTGATTGCCTTTCTGCCCGTTCTCATGCGGCTCTCAGCCAATGTCACAGAGCTTCCCTTGATAGGCCACATCCCCAATGCTCTGGTGGTCATCGCCATCGTCTGGTCGCTTTTCGGCACGGCGTTTCTGGCGCTGATCGGCATCAAGCTGCCCGGCCTGCAGTTTCGCAACCAACGGGTGGAGGCGGCCTATCGCAAGGAACTCGTCTTTGCCGAGGAAGACGAGAGGCGGGCTCAACCGCAAACCGTTGCTGAGCTCTTCGGCGCGGTCCGATCGAACTATTTCAGGCTGTACTTCAATTATATGTATTTCAACATTGGGCGGATTCTCTACCTGCAAACGGACAACATCTTTCCCTACATCGTTTTGGCGCCGACGATTGTGGCTGGAAAGATAACCCTGGGAGCAATGAACCAGATCCTTAATGCCTTCGGCCAAGTGCGCGAGTCGTTCCAGTTTCTGGTCAATTCCTGGACGACGATCGTGGAGCTCCTCTCAATCTACAAACGCCTCAGATCGCTTGAATCCGCCATCAAGGGCGAGGAACTTTCAGGGATCGAGAAGATGCCGGACGAAGTGGGCGTGAGAGCGGGAGCGTGATGAGCCCGAAATCTCAAGGGAGAGAGTAGCAAGGCGAGCTCACTTCATTTCTTTTATTAGCCGGGAAAAGATTGCGAGCCGATTTTTTCTATGGTGCCGTCCTTCTTCAAGACCACGCAGGCCTCGCTCTCCATGCCGGCCACGTGGCAATACATGGGCAGTTCCGCCTTTCGGATGTTTAGATATTCATCACGGGTCACGCCCTCATCGACATAGAACGGAAATTCCGAGGCCCCCGCGGCGTCGGAACCTTCTTTCCAATCTGGCAAAGTGCCGCTCCGCAACAGGCGGTCGTCCTTCCTGATCCATTCCTTCAACGCCTCTGTCATGGCCTTGACGGTCGTCGGGTTGGACTGGGTGAAGGTGAAAATATCGTCGGCTTTGCTTGATTCAATCCAAAGCGGTTCGCCTTTGCTGTTGCGGATCACCAGGAGGACAACCGCCACGGTGCAATAGGGCCCATCGGCCAAGGCTTCAATGCGGAGTTCCCGGGAAGCGTTTGCCGCCCATACCTGACTGGCTTTCGCGTTACAGCCGGCGGCAGAAGCGAGGGATGCCGATGATGCCAGAGCGGCCATGATCATCGGCAGAAACTTGAATTTTACCATCGGTTTTCTCCCTGCGCCAAATAGTTCTTAGCATAAGCGGAGTTGCAATGCATTTTACCCCATTGACCGAGATCAATGACACTTTGGCATGGGCTTGCGAGGCTTGTCCGCAAATGGAGTGAGTCTTGATGTTAAAACGGTTTCTTATTGGCGCTGTTGCTGTAATGATGTTTGTTCTTGCACCCGAGGCTCGGGCGGATTCCACGGCGGTTCCGCCGGATCCGGGGCGCGGGGATTTCATGAATTATTGCGCGGCCTGCCATGGTGTAGGGGCCAAGGGTGACGGAACCGTCGCCGAATTCCTCACTATCAACGCAGCAGACCTTACGAAGATGGCTGCGCGGAACGGCGGAATCTTTCCACGCCAGCGCGCCATAGAGGTGATCGACGGGCGGGCCCAGGTCGCCGTCCACGGGCAGCGCGATATGCCCGTCTGGGGCGATTGGTTCAAGTTTGAGGCCAGTTCGGATGGAGCGGGCGACAAGACCGAGAAGATCGTCCGGGAGCGGATTGATGCCCTGGTGACCTATCTTGAGTCCATTCAGCAGTATTGAGAGGCAGGCCCATGGCGCCTAACCGGGTAACGATTGCGCTCATTTGCAAGGCGGCGGTGGCGGTTTGCCTGCTGTCATCGCAAAGCTTTGGACAGGATGAGGGTTCCAAGGTTTCAGGTTCCAACGTTTCGGC
>JBAVOA010000558.1:0-8244 GCA_049691635.1 Aestuariivirga sp.
AAAGATGTCCTTGTGCTCGCGCCGCTTCACCAGAATGGCATGCAGCGTCCAGTAGAATTCCTCCCGCGTCCGCAGCGATCCGCCCTGCGCCGCATCAAGGGCATCGAGAACCGACGCAGGCCCAACCGGCAGGCCGGCCTCGCGCAAAACCCGCGCAAAATGCATGATGTTGGCGGCAAGTTTTCCCGATGGCGCTTGTCCGGAAACTGCGCGCATCAGGGTACGCGAACCGCTGCTGCCGTGCGGATCTCGTCCTTGATCTGATCGAGGATGCGCTTGGCTTCCGATCCCTCCATGCGCACGATGTCGTCCTGATACTTGAGCAGAACGCCAAGCGTATCATTCACCGTCTGGGGATCAAGGGTCACGCTGTCAAGCTCATGCAGGGCTGAAACCCAATCCAGGGTTTCGGCAACGCCTGGCGACTTGAACAGGTCACCGCCGCGCAAGGCTTGCACAAAAGCCACGACTTCCCGTGCCAAGGAGGCAGAGGCTTCTGGCCGTTTGGTTTTCACAATATCCAGTTCTCGCGCCGCATCCGGATAACCAACCCAATGGTAAAGACAGCGCCGTTTGAGCGCGTCATGGACTTCGCGGGTGCGGTTTGAGGTAATGACCACGATAGGTGGCTCGGCGGCCTTGATCGTACCCAGTTCGGGAATGGTAATCTGATAGTCCGAAAGCACTTCCAGAAGAAAGGCCTCGAAGGCCTCGTCGGTGCGGTCAAGCTCATCAATGAGCAGCACCGGCGCCTTGCCGTCTGGCGAATCAAGGGCCTGAAGCAAAGCCCGCTTTATCAGGAATCTTTCAGCGAAAATGTCCTGCCCCATCCGCTCCCGGTCAAGTTGCCCAGAAGCCTCGGCCAACCGTATTTCAATCATCTGCGCCGCATAGTTCCACTCGTAAACGGCGGAGTTGATATCCAGGCCCTCATAGCATTGCAGACGGATAAGCTTCCGCCCAAGACCTTCCGCCAGAACCTTGGCAATTTCGGTTTTCCCGACGCCCGCCTCGCCTTCCAGGAACAGGGGTCGGCCCATCTTGAGGGCCAAAAAAACGACCGTCGCCAAGTCCCGTCCGGCAACATAGCCATTGGCCTTCAGCAGTGCCGCCGTTTCATCGATGGATTTTGGAACTGCCGTCATCATGCCTCACACCAACAAAAAGACCCGCAAGGACAGTCCCTGCGAGTCCCAATTTCAATATGGAGTTTTTACTTCGCCGCTTCAACCGCCCGGCGCGCCAAGACGCCGATCAGGTGTGCCCGGTATTCAGCCGTGGCGTGCAAATCGGTGTTCAGGCCCTTGGCCTTCGCCGTAATTCCGGAAAGTGCTGAAACTGCAAAGCTCTTGGAAAGCGCCGCCTCCATCTCAGGAATCCGGAAGACCTTGGGACCAGCGCCGGTGACTGCCACCCGCACTTTGCCACCCGCATCCTGCGTGACAAACACCCCGACCAGCGCATAGCGCGATGCCGGATTGGGGAACTTCTGATGGCTGGATTTCTTCGGGATCGGAAAGCTCACCGCCGTGATGACTTCACCGTCCTTCAAGGCCGTCCGGAACATGCCGGTGAAGAACGCGTCGGCCGCGATCTTCCGTTTGTTAGTGATGATCGTGGCGCCAAGGCCGACGCAAGCCGAAGGATAGTCTGCGGCCGGGTCACTATTGGCGATCGAGCCGCCAATTGTGCCCTTGTGGCGCACATGCACTCCGCCAATTTTTCCGGCCATTTCCCACAGGGCGGGAATGGCCTTTTTGATAGCCGCTGAGGTCGCAACCTCCATGTGGGTTGTTCCGGCCTTGATCACCACAGCCGATTTGCTGACTGTGATGCCAGAAAAACCCTTGATGGCGGTCAGGTCGATGATATCGGTCGGTGACGCCAGACCCTGCTTCATCGTGGGCAGCAGCGTATGCCCGCCTGCCATATAGCTGCCACCCTTTGATTTCTTGAGAAGCGCCACAGCAGCATTGACAGTTGCGGGGCGGTGATAATTGAAGTTTTCCATGTCTGTCTTCCCTCGATCTATTCTGCCGCGCGCTTCATGGGCTGCATGGCTTGCCACACAGTCAATGGCGTTGCAGGCATTGCAATGTCACGCACCCCGATTGCATTTGTAATGGCATTGATGACTGCAGGAGGCGCCGCAATGGCGCCCGCCTCACCACACCCCTTCATGCCCAACGGATTTGAGGGGCACTTGGTGAAGGTGAAGCCGAGCTTGAAGTTCTCAATGTGAGGCATATTGCCGGCCCTTGGCATGTTATAGTCCATATAGGAACCGGTCAGCAGCTGGCCGGAGTCCACATCATAGGTGCAACCCTCAATCAGCGCCTGCCCGATACCCTGGGCAACCCCGCCCTGCACCTGGCCTTCGACGATCATCGGATTGATGATGGTGCCGAAATCATCTACCGCCGTATAGCTCGCAATCTTTGTCAACCCCGTTTCCGGATCGACTTCCACTTCGCAGATGTGAACACCGGCCGGGAACACAAAGTTTGACGGATCATGGAATGAGGTTTCCTTCAAGCCGATCTCAATTTCGGCGGAATTGAACTTGTGGCCCACATAGGCCGCAAGCGCCACTTCGCCGAAGGCCATCTTCTTGTCGGTGCCCTTCACAGTGAATGTGCCATCCTTGAAGTCAATGTCTTCGGCTGACGCTTCCATGACGGCGGCGGCAACCTTGCGGGCCTTGGCTTCAATCTTGTCCAAGGCTTTGGAAATGGCCGACATGCCGACAGCACCTGACCGGGAGCCATAGGTGCCCATGCCCATCTGCACCTTGTCGGTATCGCCGTGAACGATGGCCACATTGTTGATGTCCACACCCAAACGTTCCGACACAAGTTGGGCAAAGGTTGTTTCATGGCCCTGGCCATGGCTGTGGGAACCGGTGAGCACTTCCACGGTTCCAACGGCGTTCACCCGGACCTCAGCCGATTCCCAAAGGCCGACACCCGCCCCAAGTGAACCAACGGCAGCCGAAGGCGCAATACCGCAGGCCTCAATATAGGCCGAAAAGCCCACGCCGCGCAGCTTGCCATTCTTCGCCGATGCCGCCTTGCGCGCGGCAAAGTTCTTGTAGTCCGACATCTCAAGGGCTTTATCGAGCGCCGCACCATAATCACCTGCGTCATACATGAAGATGACGGGGGTTTGATGCGGGAAGACGGTGATGAAATTGCGCCGCCTGAATTCCGCCGGATCAATTTTCAATTCACGCGCTGCCGTTTCAACAATGCGTTCCAGGAGATAAGTGGCCTCCGGCCGTCCTGCTCCGCGATATGCATCAACCGGCGCCGTGTTGGTGTAGACCGCGTCAACCTCCGCATAGATGTTCGGAATATTGTATTGGCCCGACAGCAGCGTGGCATAGAGATAGGTTGGCACGCAGGATGAGAAGGTCGAAAGATAGGCACCCATCGCTGCAATCGTGTGAACCCGAAGGCCCGTAATTTTGCCCGAGGCATCCATCGCCAATTCCGCGTGCGAGACGTGGTCCCGTCCATGGGCGTCGGAGAGGAAGGCTTCGGAACGGTCCGCCGTCCACTTGATGGGACGTCCGCCAATGCGTTTGGAAGCCCAGACGCAAACCACTTCTTCGCCGTAGATGAAGATTTTTGAACCGAAGCCGCCGCCCACATCCGGCGCGATGACGCGCAGCTTGTGCTCCGGAGCCAGTCCATGGAACGCCGAAATCACCAGCCGTGCCACGTGCGGATTCTGGCTCGTGGTATAAAGTGTGTAATGCTCCGAACCCGTATCGTAAGAACCGATTGCCGCACGTGTTTCCATGGCATTTGGAATCAGGCGGTTGTTGATAAGATCAAGCTTGGTGACATGCTTTGCCGCCTTGAACGCAGCGTCCGTTGCCGCCTGGTCGCCAATCGACCAGTTGTAAACCCGGTTATCCGGAGCCACATCATGGACCTGCGCCTTGGTTTTCATGGCTTGCGCAGCATCCACATTATGGGGAAGCACGCCATAAGAAACAGCAACCGCTTGCGCGGCGGCCTTCGCCTGTTCGCGGGTTTCAGCAATGACAACAGCGACCTGGTCACCTACAAAGCGAACCTTGCCGCTGGCCAAGATGGGATGCGGGCCGGCCTTCATGCCGGAGCCATCCTTGGAATGGATCATCCAGCCGCAGATCAGGCCGCCGATCTTGTCTTCTTCAACTTCCTTGGAAGTGAAAACATCAACCACGCCCGGCATCTTCTTGGCCTTGGCGGTATTGATCGACTTGATCGTCGCGTGGGCATGGGGGCTGCGCACAAAATAGGCGTAGGTCTGGTCCTTGAGGTTGATGTCGTCGGTATACTGGCCCTTGCCCGTAATGAACCGCTTGTCTTCCTTGCGCAGCACGCGCGCGCCAATTCCTGTGTCGGTCATGATCCTAGCCTCCGTTACATTTTCTCGGCGGCGGACTGAACCGCGGCGACGATGTTATGATAGCCCGTGCAGCGGCAGATATTTCCTGAAAGCTCGCGGCGGATCGTCTCCTCGCTCACCTTTTTGCCATTGCGCTTTACGATGTCGATGGAGGCCATGATCATGCCTGGTGTGCAGAACCCGCACTGCAGGCCATGGTTCTGATGGAAGGCTTCCTGCATGGGATGGAGTTTGCCGTTCTTGGCAATTCCTTCGATGGTTGTGACATCCGCACCTTCGCAGGCCACCGCGAGCGTTGTGCAGGACTTGACGGCTTTGCCATCGACATGGACGACACATGCACCGCATTGGCTCGTGTCGCAGCCCACATGGGTTCCGGTGAGCCCCAGATTCGTCCGGATAAAATCTACCAGCAGTGTTCGGTTTTCAACATCTCCGCACACCGCCTTGCCATTCACTTTCATGGAAATTGCGGGCATTCAGTTTACCTCCCATACGGTCCCCTCGAAGGCATTTTGAAGCCCTCGTGCGGGGATTTCTTTTTACGTCTGCTCTATAATCATCTTAGATTTGCACCTTGGTCAAGTGATAGCAAGTGCAACCACAGACTATTGTGGGTGAAAACGGTTTTAGAAAGGCCCGATGAACCGACTGCAACACTCGGAATCATCGCGTTGGCAACTCAAGGCCAGTGACATCGGCAATCATCCGTGCAACCGAGGCGTCATCGTCCCGTTCCATGCCCGCCGCCGCCGTCATCAGGAACATCTGCAGAGCAGTTGCAGCAATTTGCAGTGGAAACTTCTCCCGGCGCCCCATGTCGCTGACGATACCCAGGTCCTTGGTGAATATCTCCACGGCACTCCGGGGGGCATAGTCGCCGTCCAGGATATGGGGCACCCGGTTCTCGAACATCCAGGAGTTGCCGGCCGACGCCGTGATCACCTTGTAGACCGTCTGCAGGTCGAGGCCGAGCTTCTTGGCAAACGTCACCGCCTCGCAGGCCGCGGCAATGTGCACCCCGGCCAGCAGCTGGTTCACCATCTTGAAGGAAGCCCCGATGCCAGCGGCATCGCCAAGTTCGTATACCGTCCCTGCAATCGCATCAAGTACCGGTCGTGCGCGCTGAAAAGCCTCCTTGCTGCCCGACGCCAAAACGGTCAACTGGCCTATGGCAGCCTTGGCCGCACCCCCGCTGATCGGCGCATCCAGATACAGCAGGCCAAGAGCTTCGGCCTTGGCGGCAAGCTTGCGCGCATCGTCAGGCGCCATGGTAGCGGAAGAGACGATCACGCTGCCCCGTATCATGGTAGCTGCCGCGCCCTTCTCCCCAAACAACACCGCATCGGTCTGTGCGGCATTGACGACAACAACAAGTAGAACATCCGCGCCCCGGGAAACCTCAGCCTCATTCTTTGCAGCGGCTCCGCCCACCTCAGCCAGTTTGGCGATTGCAGCAGGGTTGATGTCGAAGCCCGTAACCCCAATCCCCCGTTTGACCATGGACTGCGCCATGCCCATGCCCATCGAGCCCAGGCCTATAACCCCTGCCGACAATATGTTCTGCGCTGACACGGCTGAATTTACTCCCCAAATTTCATGGAAATCTTTGTTTCAGATCGGCCACCTGCTCGGCGCTCAGGTAACGCGTTGGCCGGCCATGGAGCAGCAGGTAAAGCCGGGCTGTCTCCTCAAGCTCCTCAATCGCATCGACAGCTGCTGAAAGAGACGATCCTGAAACCACCGGGCCATGATTGGCAAGAAGCACAGCCGCATGCTTTGCCGCCAGTTTCCCAACGGCCTCGCCCAAAGCCAAGTTTCCCGGCGCATAATAGGGAACAAGTGGAAGTTTCCCCACGCGCATCACGTAATAGGCCGTGATGGGGGGCAGCACGTCATCATGGTTGATGCCCTCTAGGCACGACACGGCAACGGAATGCGTCGAATGCAGGTGAACCACGGCACCCGCCGTTTTGCGCTCCCGGTACATTGCAAGATGCAGGAAGCTTTCCTTGGTGGGGGCATCCCCGGAGAGCAATGTGCCATTTTCGTCAAGCTTTGAAAGGCGCATGGCATCAAGCCGCCCCAGGGATGACCCCGTCGGCGTCATCAGCCATCCACCGTCAATTTTCACGCTGATGTTGCCCGAGCTTCCAAAGGTCAATCGCCGCTCGAACATGGACCGGGCCATTTCAACGATCAGGTCGCGGGCGTCGAGTTCATTCATTTCAGTGCCTCCAGAGCTTCCGCGAAGAAATCGGGTCCGCCGAAATTTCCGGACTTGAGCGCTAGCGCATATCTTGGTTCACCATAGGACAGTGTCGCCGGGACGCCAGGGGAAATCTGGGGACCTATCTCAAGCCCTTTGATGCCAAGGGCAGAGACAACGGCACCCGATGTCTCACCGCCCGCAACCACGAACCGCCTGACCCCCGCATCAGCCAACCCCTTGGCAATGCCAGCAATGGCTTCTTCAATCATGGCACCCACTTTCTCCCGGCCGAACCGCGCTTGGGTTTCGGAAACCTTTTCCGGCGGTGCGCTGGCATATATCAGAACGGGGGAAGACGGCAGCTTTGCCAGCGCCCAACCCACAATTTCAGCAGCCAGCTTTCCCTTGTCTGCCGCAAGATCGGTCATTTCAATGGCGCGCGAGGGATACTTCGCGCGCATGGCTGCCACTTGCGCCAGCGTTGCCGCCGAACAACTCCCCGAGAGAACGACACCAGTGCCGCCGACCGGAGCCAAAGGCGCGGCAATATCGTGCCTGGGCAATAGCCCCTGCTTCCGAAAGTTCTCCGGCAGCCCGATGGCAGCACCGGATCCGCCCGTGATGAGGGCAAGCTTTACCGAGGCTTCGCCAATATGGACCAGATCGATATCTTCAATCGCATCGACAACGGCGTGGCGGATGCCGCGGGAACGCAGGTCGGCAAAGGCTGCGGCAACCGCCTGAGGCCCCTGCTTCACCACACTATGGGCAACCAGCCCCGTCTTGTGGGGCGTTTGCCGGGACAGCACACTCACCAGATTGGAATCATGCATCGGCGTAAGCGGATGGTGGCGCATATTCGAGTCGGACAAGAGAACTTGCCCCACAAACAGATGCCCCATGTAGATCGTCCGGCCATTTTCCGGAAAGGCCGGACAGGCGATAGTGAAATCAGCACCCAGTTCGTCAAGTAACGCATCGGCGACCGGCCCGATGTTGCCCTTGTCGGTGGAGTCAAATGTCGAGCAATACTTGAAGTATATTTGCTTTGCGCCATGCTGTTTCAGCCAGCGGCAGGCGGCAAGCGATTGAGCGACCGCTTCCTGTGCCGGAATGGTGCGCGATTTGAGCGCAACGACAATTGCATCCGTATTGTGTGGCAGCCCCAAGGGTTCGCCGATGATCTGTACGGTCCGCATCCCATGCCGGGTCAGCGTGTTCGCCAGGTCCGTTGCCCCGGTAAAGTCATCGGCGATGCAACCCAGCAGCACGGGCTATGCTGCCATGATGCGGATAACCCCGTAGGGACCGATATCGAGACTGGCCACTTTCTTCACGGATGCCCCTGCCTTCGAAAGATAATCGGGCCGCGTGATGAGGGTGTCAAAGTTCTTTTCGTCAAGAAGGTGAACCTGCGCAGCACCCTTAAACCCGCTCAATTTGACCGATTGCCCCTCACCCGTGAGGTTGGCGAGCCACAGCACAGGGCCGGCCTTTGATTGATGGGCGAGGGCCGCAATTTTTCCCGGTGCCCCGCTTGTGGTCTCAATATGCCTTGCGCCGCTGGCACGTCCGAGTCCCGCCAGAATATGGTAACTGGGATAAACAGCGGCATCGCTGCCGTCAAAACC
>JBAVOA010000559.1:0-2225 GCA_049691635.1 Aestuariivirga sp.
CGCTTCACCCGTGCCCATCATGGCCCGGCCCATCTCACTCATAATGGCGCGGACGTCGGCGAAATCAAGATTGATCAGGCCTTCCTTCGTCATCAATTCGGTAATGGAGGCAACACCTGAATAGAGAACCTGGTCTGCCATGGCGAAGGCCGCGGCAAAGGTTGTCTTTTCATTGGCAACCCGGAACAGGTTTTGGTTCGGGATCACAATGAGTGTATCGACATATTGCGCCAGCTGTTCAATGCCGCGCTCGGCGGTTTGCAGGCGGCGTATGCCTTCAAAATGGAACGGCTTGGTCACCACACCGACGGTGAGAATGCCCTGCTCTTTCGCCGCGCGCGCTATAACCGGCGCGGCACCAGTGCCCGTGCCGCCGCCCATGCCTGCCGTAATGAAGGCCATGTGCGCGCCCGCAAGATAATCGAGAATTTCCGGAAGCGCCTCTTCAGCTGCAGCAGCGCCAATTTGCGGTTGCGAACCGGCTCCCAGGCCTTGCGTGAGAGCTGTACCCATCTGCACCCGACGGGTTGCCGAGTTTTGCAGGAGGGCCTGCGCGTCGGTATTTGCCACGACGAACTCGACGCCCTCCAGGCGGCTTTCAATCATGTTGTTGACCGCGTTGCCGCCAGCCCCTCCCACCCCAAAAACCGTGATACGAGGCTTGAGTTCAGACAGGTTAGGAATGTTGAGATTGATTGTCATGGCAGCTTCCGCACAGGTTTTACTCTGTTGTCATCTTTCTTACTCAAACAATAACAAATGGTTAACGCGCGCTAACCAAGTTCATCAATATTGCTTAAAACATGCCTCAATCTGACTCAAATCAGTGCGAAAACCTTAATCTTGGGCATAAACCGGCCGAATAATTAATTTTGCCTCAGAAGCTGTCGGCGATCCAGCGTCCGACCCGCCTGATATAACCCTGCGGGGCTTGGCCCAGGCTTGCGGCCGCCTGGGCCGGAATGACGCAGTGCTGGTCCGGTTTCAACCCATAGGCGAGAAGGCCTGCCGCCACCGAAAACCCGCTGTTGCGTCCAGCGTCAGGCATGCCCGAAACCGGCACGGGAATTCCCGCCCGGACCTGCCGGCCAAGCCACAGGCTGGCAACCTCGCAAACCCCGGTCAATTGACTGGCACCGCCCGAAAGCACCACCCGGTGCCCGCCCAGATGGGCAACCGGGCACTGGTTCAGGCGATCGGCGACAAACTCGAATATTTCATCAATGCGCGGACGGATAATTCCGGTCAGCATAGACCGCGGAACCTTCTGCACCGTATCGGCACCACGCTCTCCCAGCAACGGCACGGACAACATGTCCCGTTCATCGGTGCTGGTTCCCAAGGCGCTACCCCACAGGGTTTTCATCCGCTCCGCATGGGCCACCGTGGTTGAAAGCCCCCGCGCAATGTCATGGGTGACGTGCATGCCGCCAATCGGGATGCTGTCGGCAAATATCAGGTTGCCTTCGTGGAAAATTGAAATGCCCGTGGTGGCTCCGCCCATTTCAACGAGGATGGTGCCAAGCACCGTTTCATCCTCCGCCAGCACCGATTTTCCAGCGGCATAGGGCGCGATGACGTAGCTTGAAACCTGGAGATGCGCCCGTTCAATGGCCAGGGCCAGGTTCCGCAAATGGGCCGAATCCACCGTGACAACGCCAAGCTCGACAGCCAGTCTCTCCCCATGCATGCCGAGGGGTGCGGCAATGCCCTTGGCATCGTCGATCTGGTATTGGATGGGTGCCAAATGCAGCACCGTGCGCCGCGAAGCCGGGATTTTTGCAACCGCCGAGGAAATGACCGTATCGATGTCGCGCGGGCTCACCCCGCTCCCCTCAATTGCAATCAGCCCGCTGTAGCAGGTGGATTGCGGCCGTCCGCCGGACACGTTGACATAGACTTCCGAGATGGCCTTCTGCGCCATGCGCTCTGCCGCGTCGACGCAGAGGCGTATGGCCCGTTCCGCCTGATCGACATCAACAATGCTGCCATTGCGCACACCGCGCGAAACCTGATGGCCAAGGCCCAGGATTTTCAGGGATTTTCGCTCGGCCCCCCCGGGCATTTTGTGCTTGGCGGGCAGGCTCTCGGCGATGAGGCAGGAAATCTTTGACGAGCCGATATCGAGCGCCGCGATGATGCTCTGCCTGTCAGATCCCGAACCACGCCCTGCCGATTTTCCATGCAACTGCACCACTGCCATTACCCAACACTTCCCCGACCTG
>JBAVOA010000560.1:0-3878 GCA_049691635.1 Aestuariivirga sp.
GGTTGAAGGGAAAGTCGATATCGGCGTGGTTCTCAGCCTCAAGGCGCTGCCCGAATTGCCGCCCATGGAAATTTCCTATTCAGGCGCCCCGGCGCAGCTGGTGGCCGGAGAGGACAGGACGGCGCTGACCTCCTATCTGAGTTTCAAGGTGCTTGAACGCGGGGTTGACGAGCTTGAAAAGGCCCAAAAAGAGCAGGAGCGCCTGGCCATCGAGGAGGAAGCGCTCCGCAAGCAGGATGAAGGGCGCTTGACAGACTACTATGCGCAGAAGGCCGAATTGCGCCTGCGCCTGCGTGAATTGAAAGTTCAGGGCGCCCAGCGGATATTGGATGTCGAGCTGGCGAAAGCTGAGGAGCAGCGGCTAATCAAGGATGGCGAGACGATCAACCGGTCGGAACTGCGCCTGCGCCTGCGCGAGCTGCGGGTCTACCGGAAGGTTGTGGCGGAAGCCGTGCCGAGTATCACACCACGGGTAAAGCCGGTTGCACCACCGGAGCCCACTCAGGCTCCGCTTATCCTGGTGCCACCGTCGTCCTTTCCGTGACTATCAGGTTTTCTTCACCCGCTTGAACAGCCAGACGCGAATGGCGCTGGAAAGATTGCGTTCGCCGCGGGTCCGATCCACTTCGCCAACAATACTGGCCAATGTTTTCTTTTCCAGGCGGGCCGTATCTTGCAAGGCCTGCCAGAACTCGGGCTCAAGCGAGAGCGAGGTGCGGTGGCCGGCGATGGTGAGCGAGCGCTTGAGGTCCTTGGGCATCAGTCTTCGCGCTTGTGCTCATCGAGCAGCTTCTTCTGCAGGGCCAGCTTGGCCTTGCTGAGTTCCTTCTCTGACTTGGCCCGGCCAAAAGCGGCGCGGTTGACGTTTGCCGCAACTTCCTTTTCATCGCGGGCCTTGCGTTTGCGTACGCTGCGGAGATTGACAATCTCGGCCGTCATTTCGGTGCCAGCATGTCTTCGGGCCGCACGATGGCGTCGAAATCGGCGGCGGGAATGCCGTCCTTGACGGCTTCTTCGCGCAGGGTGGTGCCGTTCTTGTGGGCCGCCTTGGCGATCTTGGCGGCCCGGTCATAGCCATATTTGGGGGCAAGCGCCGTGACCAGCATCAGCGAGCGGTCTAGTGCTGCCTTGATATTGTCTTCACGCGCCGTAATGCCAACCACACAGTTATCGGTGAAGCTCGTAGCGGCATCGGCCATCAGGCGCACGGACTGCAGAAAATTATAGGCCATGACCGGATTGAAAACGTTGAGTTCAAAATGGCCCTGGCTGCCGGCAAAGGTGAGGGCCGCATGATTGCCGAAAATCTGCACGCACACCATGGTGAGGGCTTCGCACTGGGTTGGGTTCACCTTGCCTGGCATGATCGATGAGCCGGGCTCATTTTCAGGAAGTGACAGCTCGCCAAGGCCCGAGCGTGGGCCTGAACCGAGGAAGCGGATGTCGTTGGCAATCTTGAACAGGGAGGCGGCCACGGTGTTGATGGCGCCATGGCTCATCACCATGGCATCATGGGCGGCGAGCGCTTCGAACTTGTTGGGGGCCGTGATGAATTTCATGTGGGTAATGGCGGCGATGCGCTCGGCCACCATTTCGGCAAAGCCCACCGGCGCATTGAGGCCGGTGCCGACGGCCGTGCCGCCCTGGGCCAGTTCCATCAGCAACGGCATGGTCTGCTCGATGCGGGCAATGCCGTTTTCGACCTGGCGGGTGTAGCCGGAAAATTCCTGGCCAAGGGTTACGGGCGTTGCGTCCTGGGTGTGGGTGCGCCCGATCTTGATAATGTTCTTCCAGCCCTGCGCCTTGTCATTCAGGGCATTGCGCAGTTTTTGCAGGGCGGGGATCAACGCATGGTTGATTTCTTCGGCACAGGCGATGTGCATGGCGGTGGGATATGTGTCGTTGGACGACTGGCTCATGTTCACGTGGTCATTGGGATGTACCGGCTTCTTGGAGCCCATCTCGCCGCCCAGCATTTCAATGGCGCGGTTTGAAATCACCTCATTGGCGTTCATGTTGGACTGGGTGCCGGAACCGGTTTGCCAAACGGCGAGAGGGAAGTGGTCATTGAGCTTGCCCTCGATCACCTCCTGGGCGGCGCTGACGATGGTCTTGCCGATCAGGGGATCGAGGCGTCCGAGGCTCATGTTCACTTCGGCTGCGGCGCGCTTCACGATGCCAAGGGCGCGCACCACGGGAAGGGGCTGCTTTTCCCAGCCGATCTTGAAATTGCCGAGGGAACGCTGGGCTTGCGCGCCCCAATAGCGCGTTGCATCGACCTCGATGGGGCCAAAGCTGTCAGTCTCGGTGCGGGTTTTTTTCATGGTGATCTAATTTTACTGGCCTAGGTTGTTTTCCCCTGAATATCATGGCTAGAATGAAGAATGCAAAAAATTCCGCGCGGCGTCTGGATTCTGGGCTTTGTCAGCCTGTTCATGGATGTGTCATCGGAGATGATACATGCGGTGCTGCCGCTTTTCGTAGTAGGAACGCTTGGTGCCAGCGCCGCGTTGCTGGGTCTTATTGAAGGACTGGCGGAAGCAACGGCCCAGATCATGAAACTGTTTTCCGGGGTGCTGAGTGACCGTTGGCGTAACCGCAAGGCGCTGACGCTGGCAGGCTATGGATTAGCTGCCGTGGTCAAACCGCTATTTCCGCTCGCCGTCTGCGTTAATGCTGTTTTCCTTGCCCGCTTCGCCGACCGCATCGCCAAGGGAATCCGCGGAGCGCCTCGCGATGCCATGGTAGCTGACATGACGCCGCCGGAACTCCGCGGCGCGGCGTTTGGTTTGCGCCAGTCGCTCGATACCATCGGCGCTTTTTTGGGTCCGCTGATAGCCATCATTGCCATGACGGTTTATGCAGAAAATCTGCGTTTCGTCTTGTGGATTGCCTGCCTTCCCGCCCTCATCGCTGTGGCCCTCCTTGCCGCCGGTGTCAGTGAGCCGGAGCATGTTGTTGAAAGCAAGCGCAAGGCAGGCTTTTCATTTGCCACGGCGCGGCTGCTGGGCCGCAGCTTCTGGATTGCTGCATTGTTCGGCGCGGCCATGATGCTGGCACGCTTCTCGGAAGCTTTCCTCATTCTCAAGGCTTCTGCCGCCGGACTTTCCACCGCCTACGTGCCGCTGGTCATGGTGGTGATGAGCGGTGTTTATACGGTTGCGTCCTATCCCGCCGGTGCGCTGTCGGACCGTATCGGCCGCCGGGGCCTTTTGGCGGCGGGGCTTGGCGTGCTGATCGCCGCCGATCTGGTGCTTGGTCTCACGTCTGGAATCGCGCCCATGCTTATCGGGGTGGCTCTTTGGGGTTTGCATATGGGCCTGACGCAGGGCATCCTTTCAACGCTGGTAGCCGACACGGCACCCACCGATTTGCGCGGCACGGCGTTTGGTGCTTTCAATCTGGTCAGCGGCATTGCCTTGCTGGCGTCGAGCCTGATCGCTGGTCTCCTCTGGGACGCGGGTGGCGCTTTCATGACGTTCCTTGCCGGAGCCGCCTTCGCGGTGCTGGCGTTGGCGGGTGCGCCGTGGGTAAAGGCACCCGCCGTGCAGGCTAAAGCGTATCCTTCCAAATAGGATTGCTCCAAGCCCTCTTGCCCGCATGATCAATGCACACGACGCGGAACCAGGGGCTTAGCTTGGTGAGCAGCCAGCCGGTTTCCAGCTTCTTCAAGTCGAAGGTTGCTTCGGTGATGGACTTTGCGTTGCGCACCAGGGTGCGGGAATTGCCGCAGAGCACGGTGATGTTGTCGACCGGGGAACAGGTGATGCTGATTTCATTTCCGCTGACGGAGATGCCGTGAATCTGCGGACCCTGGCTTGAATAGTAGTGGCCCTTCTTCAGTGCTTCGAGAAGCACCTCAGGCCCAAGACTTTCGG
>JBAVOA010000561.1:0-5078 GCA_049691635.1 Aestuariivirga sp.
TCCATATGGTTCCCCCTTTGTGGACGATCACTGGCTCGCGGCCAGATGGCAGTTTATAGCAGAATTTCCATATCATCTCAAAGTAGCAAATCCCTGGCCCGATCCGCCGGAATTGCCGAAAAGTTCAGTAGGCATTTTCGTTTTTGAACAGCGCGAAGGGCGTGCGCGCCAGAATCTTGACATCAAACATCAGCGACCAGTGATCAATGTAATCGAGATCATATTTCACCCGCTGTTCAATTTTCTCGCGCGTATCGGTTTCGCCGCGCCAGCCGTTGATCTGCGCCCAGCCCGTGATGCCGGGCCGCACCTTGTGGCGCGCAAAATAGCCATCCACAACCTGCTCGTAGAGCGCATCGGCGGCCTTGGCCTGGGTGGCATGGGGGCGTGGCCCGACGAGTGAAAGCTGCCCGGTTAACACATTGAATAGCTGGGGCAATTCATCAAGCGAGGATTTCCGGATAATCCGGCCGACGCGCGTCACCCGCGGATCTCCCTTGCTCACCAGTGTGGTGGCATGGGCATCGCACCGGTCAGTGTACATGGAACGGAATTTATAAACCTGGATCAACTCGTTGTTGAAGCCATAGCGTTTCTGCTTGAAGATGACAGGTCCCTTGCTTTCGAGTTTGATGGCTGCGGCAACGGCCAGCATGAGAGGTGAAAAGGCGACGATGGCCAATGCAGCGACGACACGGTCAAAAACATTTTTCAGAAACAGGCCCCAGCCCTTCAGCGGACGGTCAAACATCGAGAGCAGGGGCAGGCGGCCAATGTGGGTGTAGGCATTTGCCCCGAATTTGAGGCTCGAAGCATTGCCGCTGATTCGGATGTCGACGGGCAATTCCCACAGCCGCTTCAGGATGTACAAAAGCCGCGCTTCCGCCGAAAGCGGGATGGCCACAATGATGAGGTCTACGCGGCTGTTGCGGGCATAGGCGGCAAGTTCCGTGATCTTGCCGATCTTGCGGTGCCTGGCGATGGTGTAGGGACTGCGCCCGTCGTCGCGATCGTCAAACAGGCCGATGATTTCAATTGCCGGATCCCGTGATGCCGCAAGGGCCTGCAAGGCATCTTCGGCAACTTTGCCGCCGCCGACAATGGCAACGCGCAGGCGGAACCGTCCTTGCTTTGCAAGGGGCCGTGCCCAGACTTGCGCCGCCAGCCGGCTCACGGCGAGATGGGTCGTTGCAAGCGCAGTCCAATAGGGGACCCAGTGCAGATCAAGGGGAAAGACAAAATGATTGAGAAGTTTGTAGGCCACACAGCCGGTGATCACCACCGTTGAGGCGGATTTCACAAAGGTCCTTCCACCCGTCACCAGAGCCGACGATGCATAAAGACCGAGATCGCGCAGCAGCAGCACGCATAGAAAAGCCAGGGCGAGAGAGAAGAATGTGATGATCGCCGCTCCGTCCGGGGAACCGAGTGTGACTGCAAAGACAGTGGCATAGAAGCTGGCCGTGGCAAAAAAGACCACGAAATCGAGCACCTTCAGCAGGCGCTGGACAACTTCATCATCAACATAGCTTTTGGCCGTATCTGTCGCATCGGACCGCACGTTCCCAACTCCATCCCGGGTACTTGTCGATTTTAGATGCAAGTTCGGAGCCAATCGCAGGAGAGAGGCGGGCCAGCGGGGGTCTTACGATTCCGTTAACCTTTACGAATGGTTTATTTCACCGCAAAAAGCGGCTCCGGCACGCCGCGGCCGACAGATTTCAGGGAAAAAAGATCGCCCGACTGGGGCCAGAGAGCCAGCCCGTCGGGACTCATGCCATCCCTTGCCGTGGTGATATAGAGAGTGGCCAGGTCTTCTCCGCCAAAGCCCACGGTCGTAACGTGGGGGGCAGAAACCTGATAGGCCTGAATCCGCACGCCCGAGCTCAAAAACTTGGTTACCCTTGCGCCACCCCAATGGGCAACCCACAGATTGCCCTCGGAATCCACCGTTAACCCATCGGGCATGCCCTCTTCATGGGTATAGGAAATCAGGACCCGGCGGTTCCGGGGATGGGGGTCTTTTGGTGAAATATCATAGGCAAAAGTCTTTTTACCCGCACTGTCATTGAAATACATGATCTTGCCGTCGAGCGAAAAGGCCGGGCCGTTGGATACGGCAAAACCCACATCTCCCAAGAAGCACTGTCCCTTCGGCGTAACACACCACAGGGCGCCGCGCGGATCGGTCTCTTTTGCGTGGGAACTGCCAACCCACAGCCTCCCAAAACGATCTACCTTGCAGTCGTTATAGATGATGCCATCGCGGTTCTGCTCGGGCTTGGCGAAAGCCTTGGTGGCTCCGGTCTTGATATTCAGGGTGGACAGGCCCTCGGGATGGCTGACTATCAGCAACTTGGGGTTGGTGGTGGCCACAATGGCACCCAGCGGGGCCTTGAGAGCGATGGCCTGAACCTGCGTCTCTCCGGTGGCGGGATCATGGATGAAGAGTTTGGGATCATAGAGGTCTATCCACAACAGCCGCTTTGACGCCGCATGCCAGATTGCCGCTTCACCCAATTTGTTTTGCGCCTGATAGACATGCCGTACAATTGACATTTGATTTGAATTCCCCAGAAGCCCCCGCCGGGCATCTTAGACGCAAATTTTGAAAGAGGCTAGATTCTGGCCCATAACTTCTGTTCAAACTGGCCCGGCCTTGACTCCAACATGGCTCGTCCCGCACTCTGCCGGCTTGTTGGTGCAGGGTGACGCGTTTGACAGATTCTCCAAATCGGTGGCGGCGCTATGCGCAGTGGGATGAGCGGCCCCTGCGGCTTGACAAGTTTGCCGTTGAAGATGCGGCCAATGGCTTTTCTGCTTTCACCAGCCCAGCCGATCCGAAGCCCGGAGTCACCATAAAGTCCGGCCGGATCGCCAGCATGGACGGCGTGCTGGTCCACGACTTTGACATGATCGATGAATTCATCGCGCGTCATCATATTGATCCCGGCATCGCGCCCGAAGCCATGGCGATGGATTCAGGCCTTGTGGCGCGGATGCTGGTAGACATGAATGTGCCGCGCGAACAACTGGTGCGGCTGGCCCATGGCATGACGCCCGCCAAACTGGCCGATGTCGTCTCGCGCCTCAACGCACTTGAAATATCTTTCGCCTATTCAAAGATGCGGGCCCGCAAGACGCCGGGCAACCAGGCCCACGTGACCAATGCGAAAGATGATCCGCTGCAGCTTGCTGCCGATGCGGCAACCGCCGTTGCTTTCGGCTTCGATGAAATTGAAACCACCATGCGGGTTTCGCGCAATGCCTGGTCCAATGCGGTGGCCTGCGCCGTGGGTGGTGCCGTTGGACGCTGGGGAACACTCTTCCAATGCTCAAGCGAAGAAGCCGAAGAACTCCGCATCGGCATGGCGGGCTTCACCTCCTATGCTGAAACCGTGTCGGTCTATGGCACGGAGAAAACCTTCATCGATGGCGATGACACGCCTTGGTCGAAGGCCTTCCTGGCGGCAGCCTATGCCTCGCGCGGCATCAAGATGCGCTGCACCTCAGGCGCAGGCTCTGAACTGCTCATGGGCTTTCATGAATCAAAATCGCTGCTCTACCTCGAGGCGCGCTGCCTCTGCCTGCAGCGCGGCATGGGCGTGCAGGGCACGCAAAACGGCGGCATCGACGGCGCGCCGCTGACCGCCACAATTCCCGGCGGCATCCGCGAATTGATGGCGGAGAATCTCATCGCCGTCTGGCTTGATCTGGAATGTGCTTCCGGCAATGACGCGCGTTCGACCGAATCCGAAATTCGCGTGGGTGCCAAGATTCTTCCCTTCCTGATTTCCGGTTCCGACCTCATCTGCTCCGGCTTTGGTTCCATCCTGGCCTACGACAATTCCTTCAATCCCTCCCTGATCAATGGCGAGGAGATGGAAGACTTCCTCGTCCTCCAGCGCGACTTCGAGGCCGATGGCGGCTTGACGCCATTGCCCGAGGAACGCGCCCTGGATCTTCGCAGCCGTGCCGTCGAAGCCATCTCCGCCGTGTTCGAAGAACTGGGCTTGAGCAAGCCCACGGCGGACATGAAGCAGAGTGTCGTCGTGGCCTCAGGCTCCGATGAAACCCGCAGCTACACGCCGCGCGATGTGGCCGGCATCAGCGAGGCCATCAAGGAGCGCAATATCTCGGTGATCGACGTGATCAAGGCCCTGGCCAGGCGCGGCTTCATGGAAGAGGCCGGAAACCTGCTGTCCCTGGTGAAGCTCCGTGTTTCCGGTGATTACCTGCAAACTTCCGCCATGGTGCGCAAAGGCAGGATTGTCAGCGCCGTGAATGATCCCAACAATTATCTGGGTCCCGGCACCGGCTACCGTGTTTCAGAAGAACGCCGGCTTGAGCTCAATTCCATCCGCGATGTGCTGGATCAGAAGGAAGTATTGCGCTCCGAGGCTTTGCACGAAAAGGACGAGTCCAAACGAATCCAGTATCGCGTCATCGGTCCGGCAGGGCAGGGGGCGGACAAGAAGGAAGTCGTGATCGGCATCAGCCCCGCCTTTGGCTTGAAGCTGTTTCAAACCACTGCGGGCCACAGCCTGTCGGCCGTGTTGAAGGCGATGATCGGATCAATTGAAAAACGCGGATTGAAAGCCCGCATCGTGCGCTTCAAGCATACGGCGGATACATCCTTCCTCGGCATATCAGCGGCACGCCTCTCAGGCTCAGGCGTCGGCATCGGCATCCAGGCCAAGGGAACCGCGGTCATTCACAGCAGCGAGCGCTTGCCCCACAATAATCTCGAACTCTTTTCCAACGCGCCCATCACCAAGCTCGAGCATTACAAGGGCTTCGGTGCCAACGCGGCAGCCTATGCTCTTGGCGAAATGCCCGAACCCGTGGTGGTGCCAACCCATGGCGTGGCCATGGGCTCGCGCTATCACGCCCGCGTGGCCCTGATCTACGCCATCGAAACCGGACTGACGGCGGAAGGTGCGGCCCCTGAGGACATTGAAGTGAGATTTACCGGAGCGACATCATGACGGAAAAACTCACCATTGCCGACTATCCCCTGGCTGAGACCCGCAGCGGCAGAATTAAAGGCCAGCGCGGAAAGTCGCTCGATGAGATAA
>JBAVOA010000562.1:0-4399 GCA_049691635.1 Aestuariivirga sp.
CAGTGCGGTGGCCGACGAATTGTGGGGCCTGAAGGGCAACGACGTCATCAATGGCGGCGCTGGCAATGACACCATATATGGCGGTGATGGCAACGATACGCTTTATGGCGGCACTGGAAACGACACGCTTGATGGCGGCGCGGGCGATGATTTGCTCGACGGCGGTGTTGGCGTTGACAAGCTGATCGGTGGCGCTGGCATCGACGTTGCCGATTATTCCGCTTCGGGTGCTGGCGTTACAATAAACCTCCTCACGGGCGTTGGCACTGGCGGCGACGCCCAGGGCGACACCCTGAATACCATCGAAAATGTCACGGGTTCGACTTTCAACGACAGCTTCATCGGTGATGCCAATGCCAATACACTGATCGGCAATGGCGGCAACGACACGATCGATGGCGACAGCGGCAACGACATTATCTATGGCGGCGACGGCGACGATACTTTGACCGGCAACTACGGCACGGACAAAATGTACGGCGAAGCCGGCAATGACACATTCCTGGCGGAATGGGACGAAGGCAATGGCGACTACTACAATGGCGGCGATGGGATCGATACCTACAAGATCGATGGCACCATTGTTCAGGGTTACGCCCTGCAAATTGATCTCGCCACCGGGACGTCGCAGTACCACGATACTTTCATCAGCGTTGAAAACCTGATCGGCGGCACGAATAACGACGTGTTCTATGGCGATGCCGGGGTCAACCAGTTCTGGGGCCGCGATGGAAACGACATTCTTGATGGCCGCGGCGGCAATGACTCCCTCTATGGCGATGCAGGCACCGACACATTGTCGGGTGGCGATGGCAATGATCTCCTTGATGGCGGCGTTGGCAACGACACGCTTGATGGCGGTGCCGGCGATGACAAAATCATTGGCGGCGCGGGTGCCGACATCCTGAAGGGTGGAACTGGCATCGATACCGTTGATTATTCGGGATCGCCTGCGGGCGTAACCGTGAACCTGCTCACTGGAATTGCCACGGGCGGCGATGCCCAGGGCGACACTCTGATGGGCATTGAAAATGTGACCGGCTCGTCATTCAATGACGTTCTCACGGGTGATGCCGGTGTGAATGTGCTGGACGGCGGCGCCGGCAATGACGTTCTCGCAGGTGGTGCGGGTGCTGATGTCCTCATTGGCGGCGCGGGCATCGATACAGCCGACTACTCATCGTCAACAGCTGGCGTGACGGTAAACCTCATAACCGGCCTTGCTTCAGATGGCGACACGCTGTCTGGCATCGAAAATCTGGTCGGCTCGAAATTTGATGACATTCTGACCGGCGACGCTGGCTCCAATGTCATCGATGGCGGGGTCGGCAATGACACACTCGAGGGCGGAGCTGGTGCCGATACCCTAGTCGGCGGTGTTGGCGTTGATACGGCTCTTTATGGAAATTCAAGCGTCGGCGTGACGGTCAGCTTGTCGACGGGCGTCAGCAGTGACGGCGATACGTTGTCAGGCATTGAGAACGTCGTGGGCTCATCGTTCAATGACGTTCTCACAGGCGATGCCGGTGTGAATGTGCTGGATGGCGGCGCCGGCAATGACATTCTCGCAGGCGGTGCGGGTGCTGACACCCTGATTGGCGGCGCAGGTATCGATACAGCCGACTACTCATCTTCAACAGCTGGCGTGACGGTAAACCTCACAACCGGAGTGGCCTCGGATGGCGATACGCTGACCAGCGTTGAAAATCTTGTTGGTTCGGCTTTTGATGATGTCTTGACCGGCAGTGCCGTTGCCAATGTGATTGATGGCGGTGCCGGCAATGATATTCTGGCAGGCGGTGCGGCCGCCGATACGCTGGTTGGCGGTACTGGCATTGATACAGCTGACTATTCGGCCGCAACGGCCGGTGTGACGGTCAATCTTGCAACGGGCCTTGCTTCGGATGGCGATACGCTGTCTGGAATTGAAAATCTCAAGGGGTCAGGCTTCAACGATATTCTGACGGGCAGTGCTTCAGCCAATGCGCTGGATGGCGGCGCAGGCGACGATCTGTTCTATGCAGGCACCGGATCGGACAAGTTTATTGGCGGCTATGGCAGTGATACGGTTGACTATACGTTCGCAACTGCCGGCATAACGGTCAACCTCACGGCGGGCGCAAATTCCACCGGCGATACCCTTTCAGGCATTGAAAACCTGACCGGTTCGAACTTCAATGACGTACTTTCGGGCGATGCCGGTGCCAACGTCCTAAACGGCGGATCGGGCAACGACATTCTCCTGGGTGACGCTGGAGCCGATCTCCTCATCGGCGGCAGCGGCATTGACGTCGCCGATTATTCAACCTCGAGCGCAGGCGTTTACATCAACCTCGCGACAGGTGTGAACCACGGCGGCGATGCCGAGGGCGACGTGCTCGTGGGCATTGAAAATCTCAAGGGTTCAGCTTTTGACGATGTTCTCATTGGCAGCGCCGAAACCACGGTTCTCGACGGTGGTGCTGGCAATGACATCCTGGATTATTCGCTTTCGACGGCGGGCGTTTCCGTCAACCTGACAACCGACACGGCTTTTGGCGGCTTTGCGGCTGGCGATATAATCTCCAACTTTGAGAACCTTCGCGGCAGCGCTGCGGCTGACCAGCTGTACGGCAACGCCGCGGTGAACGAACTCTTCGGCGGCGATGGCAATGACACCCTGTTTGGCTTTGCCGGCATGGATAATATCTATGGCGGTGCCGGCAATGACGTGATCGCCGGCGGTGCCGATGCCGATTACATCGACGGCGGCGACGGCAATGATACGGCGGACTACTCAAGTTCGGCTGCCAGCGTGAGTGTCAATCTCTTCACCGGGGTCAATTCCGATGGCGATACATTGGTGAGCATTGAAAACGTCACGGGATCCAAATTCGATGATGTGATTTCGGGCAACGCGCTTGGAAACACGCTGGATGGCGGCGACGGCACCGACACGGTTGACTATTCGGCTTCAACGGCCGCGGTCGCCATCGACCTTACGGCCCATACCGCCCAGGGCGGCTTTGCGCTCAATGACACGCTGATCAATGTTGAAAACCTTGTTGGTTCTGCCTTCAATGACACGCTTGCCGGCAATGAACTTGCCAACGTGCTTGACGGCGGTGCGGGCAGTGACACCCTGCAGGGCTGGGCTGGCGATGACACGCTGAATGGCGGCGCGGGCAATGATCGCCTTTACGGTGGCGTGGGCGCGGACCATCTCAATGGCGGCGACGGCATTGATACGGCTGACTATTCTTTCTCAAGTGCCGCCGCTACGGTCAGCCTGATTTCCAATACGGGCACGGGCGGCGATGCCCAGGGAGATATCCTCTCAGGCATTGAAAATCTTACAGGCTCAGCTTTTGATGACACGCTGACCGGCGACAACGCTGCCAACCGTCTGGTGGGTGGCGAAGGCGCCGATCACCTCAACGGCGGTGGCGGTGACGACATGATCCTCACGGGCGGCGGCTATGACACTGTTGATGGCGGCGCCGGCGTAGATACGGTCAGTTATGAAAACTCATGGGCAGGCGTCGTTGTCAACCTTGCGACGGGCGTTGCCCAATACGGTGAAGCTTCACGTGACGTGCTGGTGAATGTCGAAAATCTGCTGGGTTCGGCCTATGATGATACGCTGACCGGAAACGCCGGGGTCAACCGCTTGAACGGCGGCGCGGGCAACGACACCCTCGACGGCGGTGCCGGCAACGACATTCTTGTGGGCGGCACGGGCGCAGACGCGCTCATCGGTGGCGCAGGCGACCAGGATGCGGCGAGCTATCAGGATGCCCTGTTGGGCGTTATCGTCAATCTTGCCCTCGGTGGCACGGGCGGCGAGGCCGCAGGCGACACCTATAATGGCGTTGAATATGTCTATGGCTCAGCTTTCAATGACGTCATCACGGGTGACGCCGCCATCAACCGACTGACTGGCGGGGCAGGCAATGACGTTCTCGATGGTGCTGCAGGCAATGACTATATTCTCGGCGAAGCTGGCAACGACACAGTAATCGGCGGCGCAGGCGCCGACGTGTTTGTGTTCGACAGCTCGTTTGGAAATGACACGATCAGCGATTTCTGGGCTGGTGCCGGCCGCACCGACCGGGTGTGGCTGACCAACACGGACATCCACAGCTTTGCTGATGTCCAATCCCATGCCGTGGATACGGCGGGTGGCGTGGTGCTCGCCGTCAATGGCGGTGACAGCATTACATTTACCGGTATCACGGTGGCCCAGCTCAACGCGGATGACTTCATATTCGGGTGATCGCCGCATCACTGGAAACCCAAAAGGCCCGGAGCATATCCGGGCTTTTTATTTTTGGCGCGGGATGAGAGCTCTTTTCCAAGCCTGAAAATATTTATTCCTAACCCTCTTGACTCGTTCCTATTATAGGAATATATCATCTTT
>JBAVOA010000563.1:0-3861 GCA_049691635.1 Aestuariivirga sp.
GGCGAGCGGCAATCCAATGGCAGCGATCAGGAAATAAACCGTCCGGGCAGCTTGCATTCTCACCTCCCATTCACGAGCGGCCCAAGCTAGATCACCGCCTTTCAGGAGGTCAACAAAAAAGGCCGGAAGGAAACTTCCGGCCTTTTGCCTTTCGCCTCAGGGCAGGATCAGTTACCCGGAACGATCATCGGGTGGAATGAAAACACATTGCGGCTGGCGGTGTCGACCGATACCCTGATCCAGTGCACATTCGGACTGCCGAAAGTCTGGACCCGGGTCAGGTTGCCCATCAGGGTGGTGGCATTGGCCAGGGGCTTGTCGACCTTGAAGAAATGCGTGTCGCCGTGCACGACGACCACTTGGCCTGCAAAAGCTTTGGTTTCTTCCGCGAGCTTATCGAGGAATGCAGCGTAACCGTCTTTACCGGGGAGTCGGCTTTCATCAGTGTCCTCGGTCTCCGGGATATCGAAGCCGACATCGCCTTGGAAGACGATCATGATGCCGGCAGCCTTGGCTGCCGTGGCGGCAGCGAAAGCATCATGCATCCATGATATGTTGGCGGCATCGCGTTCGGCATATTCCGCGTTGTCGGCAGCGCTCTGCTCCGGCGTGCGGGCGCTTTTCTTGTTGCAGTCCTCGCCTTCGCCGACCTTGTTGTTGTTCGAGCCCGGAATGTTGAGGCCCACGAACATCACCCCATCCTTCATGAAACGCACATTCTCGGCGAATTTCTCAGCCGGCTTGCCCTGGTGCTCGAGGGCCATGGTGGTCTGGCCGAAGCTTTCCGGCTTGGCGAGCATGACCTTGCGGACATGGTCCAGGCGTTCCAGATTGTCATAACCGCCGTTGTTGATGCGGTGGCAGTCGGTCCATTCATTGTCGCCGGGAATATAGACCGCAGGCGCCTTCAGGGAATTGAAAGTCATGATGGCAGTTTCGTAGACATCGTCGCTGCACTTGGAGCTGCCGTCCTTGATGTCGCCGTCAAAGATCGAGAAGGCAATGTCGGAGGCGTTCATGTCGGCCACCAGGGCCGCCATCTTCGGTGCATCATTGGCCTTGGCATAGGGCATGTCGCCCCACAGGCCGAAGGTGAATGGCGCATCCGCTGCCTGGGCCAGGGATGCAAAGAACCCAAGCGCTGCGCAGGCGCCGAGAAGTCGGTTGATTGAAGTCATGATAGCTCCGCTGCTTTGAGGGGCTTATAGTCGCCCGCCAGCTCTCGCTATGCGCCGAACATGACACTTCGCTGTCAGCTTGATGACGCCCATGTGTCTGCTCGCAAAAAAGGCCGGAAGTATCCTTCCGGCCTTTGCGTTTGGCGGGGAGACGCCCGCAGTGAAATACCTGGTCTCAGCAGCTGTAATACATGTCGAACTCGACCGGATGCGGCGTCATGCGGTAGCGGTCCTGCTCTTCCTGCTTGAGGTCGATGTAGCTTTCGATCTGGTCCTTGGTGAACACGCCGCCCTTGGTGAGGAAGTCGTGATCGGCCGTCAGGCTGTCCAGCGCCTCCTGCAAGCTGCCGCATACCGTCGGGATCTGCGACAGTTCCTGGGGTGGCAGGTCATAGAGGTTCTTGTCCATGGCAGGGCCGGGATGCATCTTGTTGGCGATGCCGTCGAGGCCCGCCATCACGATGGCCGAGAAGGCGAGATAGGGGTTTGCCGTCGGATCCGGGAACCGCACCTCCACCCGCTTGGCCTTGGGGTTGCTCGTGTGCGGGATGCGGCACGAGGCCGAGCGGTTGCGCGACGAGTAGGCCAGCAGCACCGGCGCTTCGTAGCCCGGCACCAGCCGCTTGTAGCTGTTGGTCGACGGGTTGGTGAAAGCATTCAGGGCCTTGGCATGCTTGATCACCCCGCCGATGAAGAACAGGCAGAGTTCCGAAAGGTCCGCATACTGGTTGCCTGCCATCATCGGCTTGCCATCCTTCCAGATGGAGAAGTGGCAATGCATGCCCGAGCCGTTGTCGCCGAACACGGGCTTCGGCATGAAGGTCGCCGTCTTGCCATAGGCATGCGCCACATTGTGGATCACATACTTGTAGATCTGCATGTGGTCGGCGCATTTGGTGAGCGGCTGGAACTTGGTGCCAAGCTCATGCTGGGCCGAAGCCACTTCGTGGTGGTGCTTTTCCACATCCATGCCCATTTCGCCCATGACCGAGAGCATTTCCGAACGCATGTCCTGGGCCGAGTCCATCGGGTTCATCGGGAAATAACCGCCCTTGGTGCGCATCCGGTGGCCCATGTTGCCGGTCTCATAGTCGCGGTCCGAGTTGATCGGCAGCTCGATCGAGTCCAGCTTGAAGCCGGTGTTGTAGGGCGAGGTGGAAAACTTCACATCGTCGAAAATGAAGAACTCGGCTTCCGGTCCCACAAAGATGGTATCGCCGATCTTGGTCTGCTTGAGATAGGCCTCGGCCCGCTTGGCAATCATCCGCGGGTCGCGGGCATAACCTTCGCCGGTGGAGGGTTCAAGCACGTCGCAGAATACCGCCATGGTGGTCTGGGCATAGAACGGGTCCATGTGAACTGACGATGCGTCGGGCATGAGCACCATGTCGGATTCATTGATCGCCTTCCAACCGGCAATCGACGAGCCGTCGAACATCAGGCCATCGGCCCAGGCGTCTTCGCCCATCTGCGAAACATCCATGGTGAGATGCTGCATCTTGCCGCGCGGGTCGGTAAAGCGCAGGTCGACGTATTTCACGTCCTTGTCCTTGATCATTTTCAAGGCTGCTGCGACGTCTTTGGGTTCTTTGGCCATTATGTTTCCCTCTTTTGATTTATGGCGTGACTTACAGCGCTTCCGTGCCGGATTCCCCGGTGCGGATGCGGATGGCTTGTTCGATGTTTGAAATGAAAATCTTGCCGTCTCCAATGCGGCCCGTCCGCGCCGCGCTCTGAATGGCCTCTACGGCCCGGTCCACGAATTCATCGCCAATGACGATCTCGATTTTGACCTTGGGCAGGAAGTCCACCACGTATTCCGCACCCCGGTAAAGCTCCGTATGGCCCTTCTGGCGGCCAAAGCCCTTGGCCTCGGTCACCGTGATGCCCAGAAGCCCCACTTCCTGCAGCGCCTCTTTCACTTCGTCAAGCTTGAACGGCTTGATGATCGCTTCGATTTTTTTCATGAATGCGTGAGCCTTTTCTTAATGTCCCTTAACGATTGCAGATCTCATGCCAGATCGTCTCCTGAACCATTTCAAGGGGTTAGACGATTTTTCAAAGAAGGAAAAATGTGAACTGATTAAATCAAAGGCAGAGAGCCTATTTTTTGGGCGATCGCCCCTTCTGGGCAATCATGTGCTTCAAGAGCTCCGCCAGATCCGTGGCGCGGATTTCATCGAGCTTTTCGTGCAGTGCCATGATTTCGATTTCCGCCTTGAGGTTGACCTCGTAGTCATGCGCCGCCGCCAGCCGGTCCTTTATGGCCTGCCGGTTCTGCGACATCATGATGACCGGCGCCTGGATCGAGGCCAGCATCGACATGAAGAGGTTGAGCAGGATGTAGGGGTAGGGGTCGAAGGCCTGGACCAGCATGGCGGCATTGAGGCCCACCCATGCCATGATGAAAACCGCGAAGATGATCAGGAAGGTCCATGAGCCGCCAAAGCTTGCCACCTGGTCGGCCAGCCGGTCGCCGAAAGTCAGATTCTTGTCATGTTCCGCGTTGATATTGCGGGCAACGGCAACGCGCTTGGCCACCCGCTCGATCACCCGCCGCTCGCTTGCCGTCATGTCGTCAAAGCCCATCGCCAGCAGCCGCTGGGCAAGAAGCTGGACCGCTTCGCTGGTTTGGGTTTTCATGGCCGTCTCCTGCAAATGCTGAAGCCCTACTGTAATGCAC
>JBAVOA010000564.1:0-6591 GCA_049691635.1 Aestuariivirga sp.
TCGTAGATGATCACATTTTTGCCCCTGGGCCTCTTTCCGTCCAGGATGTCGTCGGGGGTGAGAACATCCGCTGCGGCATCGATGGGAATTGGCCTGGTATGATGGCGGGCGGTGCCGTCGCGGCGCCAGGCGGAACCGGTTGCCATGACGATGTGGTCGGCACCAAATTCCGCTAGCGTCGCGGGGCTCATTTCGCTTTCGAGAAAGAGTTCGATATTGGGCAGCTTGTTGATTTGCAATAAACGCCAGTCGCGCACACGGCGCCAGGCGGCGAGACCCGGCAACCTGCATTCACGCGCCACACGGCCTCCGGCCTCGTTTCGTGCATCGGCGAGCGTCACCTTGTGGCCGCGCTGCCCAAGGGCACGGGCCGCTTCAAGGCCAGCCGGGCCGGCGCCAACGATGAGAATACTCTTTACACTTCCGGCGGGCCGGATGCGTTCGGGATGCCAGCCGCGCCGCCATTCCTCGCCCATGGTCGGGTTCTGGGTGCAGCGGATCGGCGACATGGTGTAGTCGCCGGTCACGCAGATGTTGCAGCCAATGCATTCACGGATGTCATCGAGGCGGCCTTCCTCGATTTTCTTCGGCAGGAAAGGATCGGCGATTGAGGGCCGCGCCGCGCCGATCATGTCCATGATGCCCTGTTTGATCACCCGCACCATGGTGTCTGGCGAGGTGTAGCGGCCAACGCCCACGACCGGCTTGGTGGTAAGTTTTTTGACGCCCTTGATGTAGGGTTCCTGAAAGCCCTCTTCGGAAAAGCGCGAGGTCTGGGAATCCTTCTCCCAGCTTGAAAGCGAGAGATCCCAGAGATCAGGAAGTTCTGCCATAAGGCCAATGGCATCTTCCACCTCGGCGGGTTCCAGGCCGCTGGGTCCGAGAAACTCATTCATCGCAATGCGCACCGGCACAGCGCAGCGGTCGCCCACGGCTTCCTTGGTGTCTTCAATCACTTCGCGCAGCAGGCGGGCCCGGTTTGCAAGCGAGCCGCCATATTCGTCGTTCCGCATATTGGTGGCGCGCGACAGGAATTGCTGGAAAATGCCGAGGCCATGTCCGGCATAGACATAGACAAGATCGTAACCGGCAGTACGGGCGCGGAGCGCCGCGGCGCGGTGGGCCCGGCGAAGGTCCTTGATGTCTTGCTTGTCCATGGCGCGGGCCTGGATCGGACTGTTGAAGGAGCTAGAAGTCGGCATGCCGGTAGGAGCGATGGGAACTTCACGTGACCAGAGATTTGAGGAGGTGTAGCCCGAGTGGCAGAGTTCAATGCCAGCCAAGGAATTATGCTCATGGATTTTTTCTGCAATACGCACGTGCATGGGAATGTCCTGGTCGCTCCAGAGGCGCAATTCCGCATAAGGGGTCACATCGGCGGTCTGGTGTATCTCGGTCATTTCGGTGCAGACCACGGCCCAGCCGCCTTCGGCCTTCATGCCGCGCATGGCAGCCAGGGCAGAGGGGTCGCGCCAGCCCATGCCATTGCAGTGGGGCACCTGATAGAAGCGGTTCCGTGCCACGACCGGGCCGATCTTCACGGGTTCAAAGAGAATATCGTAGCGGGGATCGCGGGTCATTCTGGCTTCTTTCAAAGGGACTTTGATTTCTAACAGCCATTCGGACTAAGAACCAGAGTGGCCAAGAGGAGTTGTTGTTGGTAATGCAGAATCTTCCCGTATTTTCAGACATTGAGGCAGCGGCAAAAAGAATTGCAGGCGAAGCGGTGCCGACACCCCTGCTTGAGAACGTAAAGCTCAACGCGCTTTCTGGCGGACGGATTTTCATCAAGGCGGAATGCCTGCAACGCACCGGCTCATTTAAGTTCCGCGGCGCCTGGAACTGCATTTCAAAACTTGATCCCGCGGTGAACACCGGCGGCGTGGTGGCCTATTCATCGGGAAACCACGCGCAGGGGGTTGCGGCGGCGGCCCAGCTACGCGGCTTGGCGGCCCTCATTGTCATGCCGGAGGACACGCCGGAAATCAAAAAAGCAAACACCAAGTCCTATGGCGCTGAAGTTGTGACCTATGACCGCGCCACCGAAAGCCGCGAAGAGATTGCAAACCACCATGTGGCAAAGCGCCAGGCGGTTCTGGTGCCGCCCTTCGAGCATCCGGACATCATCGCGGGGCAGGGCACCTGCGGCCTTGAGATTGTCACCGCGCTGCAGGCGCGCGGCGTTGTGCTTGATGACATGCTGGTCAATTGCAGCGGCGGTGGGTTAACCGCTGGTGTGGCGCTCGCCTTCACTGAGAAGTCGCCGGGAACAAAGGTGCATTCGGTGGAACCGGAGGGCTTTGACGACTACGCAAGGTCGCTCCGCTCAGGGGTGCGTGAAAAAAACCCGAAGTCCTCGGGTTCGATCTGCGATGCACTGCTCACGCCACAACCGGGTGAGATGACCTTTGCCATGAATAAGGGACGTTTGGCGGAAGGCTATGCGGTATCGGAAGACGAGGTGCGCCGTGCCGTGCGCTTTGCCTTTGAAACGCTGAAGCTGGTGGTCGAACCGGGCGGCGCGGTGGGGCTTGCCGCCGTACTCAGCGGGAAAATTGATGCCAAGGCGAAGAATGTCGGCATCATTCTGTCGGGCGGCAATGTCGATGCCGGATTGTTTTGCGAAATTCTGGCCGGGTCTTAGGCGGCTACTTCCGACTTGTGTTCTTCCATCATGGGAATTTCGGATGCTTCGCTGGCGGGCCGGCGGATGATCACAACCCGCTGCTTTGGTTCACCGGCGGGAGCTGGCGCTGCAGTCATGGCGGGGGTTTCCACAGGGGTTGCAAGGGTGGTTGATTCCGCTTGGGCGACGCGGGTTTCCTCAACTTCCGGAGCGGCAGGCAGGCGTTGAATCTTGAGCTTTGCGCCCTTGGGCTCAGCGGGTGCGGCAATTTCTTCCTTTGGTGTGGTGCTTACAACGGAAAGGCTGGGGGCAATGATCGTGGGCTCCACAAACATCTCCTCGTCCTGCTTGAAGAATTTGAGCTGTTCGGTTTTCAGGGGCTGGGCGGGTTCAACTGCCTTCGATGGCGGCATGAAGCTGCTGCCGGTCATGGAATTTTCAAGTTTTTTCAGGATGTCGAGGATCGCAAGGGTTTCAGCGGAGCGCTGGCGCTTGGCATATTCTTCGAGAAACCAGCGTCCACGCGGGGTTTCCAGGACTGCTGCTTCCAGGCTTTCGAAATTCTCGTTCCGGTAACCTTCGACTTGCACAGACATGCTCAAACTCCACTAACAGACACGCGCGCGCCCCGCAAACCATGCAGGCCCCACCTGCGTCAAGTATCGTGGAAAGTGGTAAAGTTTTGGTTTATTTACCACTCCCAGGGACCATGGCAGCACGAATCTTCGGCCTTCGCTTTTCAATCTATTACGCCTTCGTGACGATTGGCAGCGGCATGCAGTTGCCATTTTTACCCCTGTGGTTCCATGCCAAAGGGCTGACGGTAGCAGAAATTGCCCTGGTTTTTGCGGGTATGACGGCCTGCCGGATCGTGGCCGTGCCACTGGTGGCCGTTTTGGCTGACAAATACCGGAACCGGCGCAGCCTCATCATCCTATGCGGGTTCATTTCCTTTCTTGGCTATCTCCTGCTGGCAACAGCCAGCGGATTTTGGCAGATTTTCCTCATCAGCTTTTTCGCCGCGCTGTTTACCGCCCCGATCATGACCCTGACGGAAGGGTTCAGTGTCGACGGAAGCGCTGTCCATGGCCTCGACTATGGCCGACTGCGGCTGTGGGCATCGCTCAGTTTCCTGGCGGGGAACCTCGGGAGCGGGTTGCTTCTGCTTTACATTCCCATCACCTCGCTGATCTATCTTGTGGCCTTGGCGCAGGGCGTTTCAGCCGTGGTGGCTTTTCTGCTGCCGCCCGATCCGGAAAGAGCTCAGCCGCACGCGGTGATTGATCAACCCGGCAACTCTGTACGAGTCCTCAAGCTGCTACTGCCTGGCGCCTTCATGATCTTTGTAATCGCGGCAAGCCTGGGCCAGGCGAGCCATGCCATGCTCTACACCTTCGGCCCGGTCCATTGGGACAGCCTGGGCTATGACAAATTCACCATCGGCAGCTTCTGGGCAGTTTCCATCGTGGCGGAAGTGACGCTGTTCAGTGTTTCCAACACGCTGGTCAAGCGCTTAGGGCCGATCGGGTTGATCGTGATGGGGATTTCCGGCGGAGTCATCCGCTGGATTTTCATGGCCCAGGATCCTAACCTTGCTGCCACATTGGTCCTGCAGGCCTTCCATGCCATTTCCTTTGCGATGGTCCATCTCGGCACCATGCACTACATCCGCCAGACAGTGCCCACGGGCTTGCGCAATTCGGCCCAGGGGCTTTACGCGGCGATCTCGGGTGGCATCGGCCTTTCTGCCGCCATGTGGCTGTCAGGCATGCTCTATGGCGAACTTCTCGGGAAAACCTATCTTGTCATGGCCGCCATTTCGCTGGCCGCCTTGAGCTTTGCCCTGGCGCTGAAGCGGATCAGCCCCACAGCTCGGGCGGCGGCGGATACATAAGGCTGCCATCGAAGGCAATGCCCGGAATGCGGTCGCGGGCCAGCAGCAGCGGCCCATCGAGGTCGATGACCTGGGCTGATTGGGCCACCAGCATGGCAGGTGCCATGGCAAGTGACGTGGCCACCATGCAGCCCATCATGATCTTGAAATTCAACTCCCTGGCGGCGTGGGCCATGGCCAGGGCTTCGGTCAAGCCGCCGGTCTTGTCGAGCTTGATATTGATTGCGTCATATTTCCCCACGAGGTCCTGCAGGCTGTGCCGGTCATGGGAGGACTCATCGGCGCAGACCGGCACATCGTGGGTAAAGTGGCGCAAGGCTTCGTCATCATTTGCGGGCAAGGGCTGTTCAACCAGTTCAACGCCCACCTCAGCGCAGATTTTCAAAAGGCGGGGAAGCTCATCTGGGGTCCAGCCTTCATTGGCATCGATGATGAGCCGGCTGGCGGGTGCTGCCGCGCGGATCGAGCGCAGGCGTTCGGCATCGCCGTCGCGGCCAAGTTTGAGCTTGAGCAGCGGACGGTCCTTTGCCGCGGCTGCAGCGCTGGCCATGGCTTCCGGTGTATCAAGGCTCAGGGTATAGGCGGTCACCATTGGGCGGGGCTGTTGCAATTTTGCCAATTGCCAAACCGGTTTTCCAGCATGCTTTGCTTCGAGGTCCCATAGGGCGCAATCCAGCGCATTGCGCGCGGCTCTTGGAATTACAAGATCCGAAACATCGGCATGGGTAAATCCGACCTCAATCGGCGCGCGTGCGTTTTCCAGACCGGTCGCAACGCCGTCCACGGTTTCGGCGTAGCGGGGGTAGGGTACACATTCTCCGCGGCCCAGGTGGCCCTCCTGTTCAAGGGTCACAACCACGACTTCGGCAGATGTCTTGCTGCCGCGTGAAATGGTGAATGCCCCAGCAATAGGCCAGCTCTCGTGGGCGATTGTCAGGCGCAGCATGGGCGCCCGTCAGCTTGGTGAAATGCGGCCGCAGGCCTCTGCCAGCATCACATAGATCTTGCCGGACTCGGACATGAGGCAGGCTTCGACCATCTGATTGCCCTGGGGAGCTTCCGACACGGTATCCAGCAGGCGCTCGAACAGCTTCACGTAGGAGTCCACCTGGTTGCGTGTGGCCCGGTCATTTTCATAACGGGTTGCCACGCTCTTCTGCAGGCGCTTGCCGCGACTTTCATAGAGGCGTTGGGTATAGACGTGTTTCTCGTTCTTGTTGTAGCGCTTCTCAAGCTCGGCTGGCAGGCCATCCTCGAGCACATTCACGATATCCCGTGCCACCCGGTTCAACTCTTGCGTAAGTCCTTCAACTTCCCGGGGCACACCCTTGTTTTCCAAGGATTTCTTGGTCTGCGGCTTGTTCAGGCTTTCCAGCGCATCATCATGCCATGACGTCGAGGTGCCCTTGTTCTCCAGCCGCTCCATGGCTTTTTTCCGGGCGCCCGACGTTCCGGATTGTGGAGCAAGGAACGTAGCGCCCTCAGATTTTCCCGGACTGGGATCCCTTGTACTTCGGGTGGGCGGGTAACCGGGGCCAGACAGATCGGTCATGCCCGTCTGGCGTTTCACCACATCGGCAAGGGAATTCAAGGCGGCAATCTGGTCGGCCACAACACGGCGCATGGCATCGGCATTGGTGCGGGTTTCCTCCGGCAGGTCAACGATCGCCCGTTTGAGATCGCTGCGCGCACTGTCGATATCCTTGACCACCTGCTGGGCGGTCATGCGCATGTCCTGGGCCGTCTGCTGGAAGTCGCTGGCGGTGGAGGAGAGCATTTCATTCATCGAGGCCATGGCGCGCTCATGCTGCTCGCGCAGCACGCGGGAGGCCTGGGTGATCTGGCCGCCGGTGCTCGTCTCCAGCTTGCGGATTTCCTGGTCGAGATTGCCCACGGCCACATTGGTTTGATCGGCAATGATGCGGCTGATGTCCTTGGCGCGCGACTCGGCGGTGACGAGTGAATCTTCGATCAGCGTCATGTAGCTGGTCATGACCACATCGATCTCCTGAGCTCGCTTGGCGGCGTCGTCGATCAGGCTGTCGAGAGCAACCTCGCGGCTCACCAGGAC
>JBAVOA010000565.1:0-6403 GCA_049691635.1 Aestuariivirga sp.
CGCTCAACCAGGAAATCCACGAACACCCGCACCTTTGTGGCGAGATGGCGGTTTGGAGGATATAGCACGTGAATACCTACCGGTTGATCTTCGAATGCCCGTAACAGGGGCGTCAAAGTCCCAGCCCGAATTCTAGGCCCCGCCATGAAACTGGGCACACGGGCGATCCCCAAACCGGCTTCAGCTGCTGAAAGGCAGGCATCGGCACTAGAGAAGCGGAGGCGACCACCGACCTTGACCGTCATCGGTTCGTTGGGACTGTCCCCTCGAAATTGCCAGACAAATGGATCGCGGAAATTGGTGTCGATAATGCAATCATGACTTGCAAGATCAGCAGGCGTCACAGGGGTGCCGCGTCGCGATAAGTATTCCATCGATGCGGCCAGTACAATTCGGGCGCCACACAGCTTACGGGCGATAAGGCTGGTATCAGCCGGTGTGCCGATGCGCACTGCTGCATCGAACCCTTCGTCAACCAGATTGATTACCCGGTCCGAGAAACTGACATCAAGGTCGATGTCTGGAAAGCGGGTTGCCAAATCGATGAACGCAGTGGCCAATTGGGTGGTTCCGAAGGACATTGGCACAGTGAGGCGCAATCGGCCGCTGGGGGTGCCAGAACGGTTCTTTACCACCTCATCGAGAGCGTCGAGCTCCTCAAGCACAAGCTTGATGCGCTCCAAATAGGCTTGGCCGACTTCGGTAGGGGAAAGAGAGCGCGTCGTGCGATTAAGCAATCGGACACCTAGGTCTGATTCAAGCCGGGATACAAGTTTTGAGGCCTGGGCAGATCCAGTTCCAAGACGGACAGCAGCTTTGGCGAAACTGCCTGTCTCCATCACAGCAACGAACATGCGTTCGCACTCCAGCCGTTGCATGAGCCCTCCCCAAGACCGATTAAGCCTACCTGCTTCAACCAGATTATGATGCCAGAGGTATCGGAAAGCAAACGTGGCTCATTAGACTGTACATTCCATAACACCTCCTATGCGATGTGCGTTTGGAGTAAATAAGTGCACGATTGAATCATTGCCCCCCCCTTCTCATCATGCCCGCACTTGATGCGGGCATCTTCTTGGCGGATGAGAAGATGACCGGGTCAAGCCCGGTCAAGATGAGAAATGCAAATCAAGAAACCAGCGCCGCAAGCTCTGAAAGCGATGGAATAGTGGCGGTCACTTTCCCCGGAATCCTGTCATCCTGCCCGCCACTGCGCGCAAGCCGCACGGCCTGAAAGCCGAACTGCGCCGCCGCCTGCGCGTCCCAGCTGTTGGCCGAGACAAAGCAGACCGATGGCGCATCCTGAAGCTGCAGTTTCTGCATGGCCTGGCGATAGACCCGCCGGCTTGGCTTGTAGATGCCTACGTCTTCCACGGAGAGGACCATGTCGAAGGATTTTTCCAGTCCGGCGCTGCGCAAGGCGCTGTCCAGCATCGAAGGACTGCCATTGGAAAGGATGGCGGTGCGTTTGCTTTTTGCGCGCACGGCGGCCAGGGCGTCCGCCACATCCGGATAGGCATCGAGCTTCAAATAGAGCGTCATCAGTTGATCGCGCAAACCCGCATCTTCAATCTTCAGAGCCTCCAACGAAAAATCAAGCGCATCGCCCGTCACATGCCAGAAATCCGCATGGACCCCCATCAGGCTGCGGAGCCACGTGTATTCCAGCTGCTTCTGCCGCCACAGCCGCGTGAGATCGGCGGCCTTCTCGCCAAGTTCCGCGGCCAGCTTCTGCACCGGAGAGCCCACGTCAAAAAGCGTTCCATAGGCATCGAAAACGCAGGCCCTTATGCCTTCCAGTACCGCCATTGCCCTTCTCCGTCCCGCAATTCCAGACTATGCTAGACCAACACCAGGAAAAATAACATGCCACACGATGGTCACGATCACGACGAGCCTTCGGAACTCTCCCCCATCGCCTTGCGGGTGCGGGCCCTTGAATCGCTTCTCGTCGAGAAGGGCTACGTCGATCCCGCAGCGCTTGATGTTCTGATCGACACCTACGAAACAAAAATCGGCCCGCGCAATGGCGCGCGCGTCGTGGCCAAGGCCTGGACCGATCCCGCCTATGCAAAATGGCTGAAGCAGGATGCCACTGCCGCCATCGAAAGCCTGGGCTTCACCGGCCGCCAGGGCGAACACATGGTGGCGCTGTTCAACACGCCCGAAACCCACAACATGGTGGTTTGCACCCTGTGCTCCTGTTATCCGTGGCCGGTGCTTGGCCTGCCGCCTGTCTGGTACAAATCCATGCCCTACCGTTCCCGCGCCGTGATTGATCCCCGCGGCGTGTTGAAAGAATTTGCTGTGACGCTTCCCGAAGGAACGGCGGTGCAGGTCTGGGATTCCACTGCGGAAGTCCGCTACATCGTCATTCCCATGCGTCCCGCCGGAACCGAAAGCTTCAGCGAGGAGCAACTGGCCGCATTGGTCAACCGCAATGCGATGATCGGAACCGGCCTGGTGGAGCGCCCCGCATGAACGGCCCCCAGGACATGGGCGGCCAGGCGGGCTTTGGCCCCATTGCGCCGGAAAAAGATGAGCCATGGTTTCATGCGCCATGGGAACGGCGGGCCCTGGCGCTCTCCCTTGCCATGGGCATGACCGGAAGCTGGAACATCGATATCTCAAGGCACGCCCGCGAGCGCCTGCCCGCCATGCAGTACTGGAGCTCAAGTTATTATGAGGTCTGGATCGCCGGCCTCACGACGCTCCTGAAAGAGGCTGGGCTGGCGGGGCCTGATGAAATTGCGGCAGGGCATTGCCTCGTCCCGCCAAAAACTGTCAAAAGGGTTGCAACGGCCAGTATGATTCCGGCCATCCTGCAAAAGGGCGGACCGGCAAACCGTGTTTGCGGCCGCAAAGCCAGCTTCCATCCCGGCGATAAAATCCGTACACGGAATATGAGCACGGAAGGCCACACCCGGCTTCCCCGCTATGCCCGTGGAAAGTCCGGCGAGATCATCGCCACGCATGGCACCCATGTCTTCCCGGATTCCTCCGCCCACGGATCAGGTGACGACCCGCAATGGCTTTACACCGTGCGCTTCACCGCCAGGGAACTCTGGGGCCATGACAACAACGACCACGTGATGCTTGATCTCTGGGAGCCCTATCTTGAAGCCGCCTGAAGAACCGGTGTTCAATGAACCGTGGGAGGCCCAGGCCTTTGCCATGGTGGTAAAGCTCCATGAGAGAGGGGCTTTCACGTGGGCTGAGTGGGCTGAAGTGTTGGGTGCTGAAATCAAATCATCAGACAGGCCCTATTATGAGCATTGGCTCGCAGCGCTGGAAAAGATCGTCGAAGCGAAAGGCCTGATGTCACATGGTGAGCGCCTGAACCGCATCGACGCCTGGGACCGGGCCGCCCATGCAACCCCCCATGGCCAGCCCATCGAACTCAGCCGATCGTAGCCAGCCAGGGGAACTGTTCCAGCAGCCAATAGGACATGTTCTGCATGGAACCCGTGAGAAACATCAGGCCGGTCAGCACCAGCAGCACGCCCATCACCCGCTCAACCGTCACCAGGTGTTTCCTGAACCTGCCGGAAAATCCGAGAAATGTTCCAACCCCTGCGGCGGCCAGCAGGAACGGAAGGCCAAGGCCAAGCGAATAGACGGCAAGCAGCCCGGCGCCGCGCGCCACATCCTGCTCGCTTGCGGCAATCGTCAGAATGGTTGCGAGGATGGGGCCAATGCAGGGCGTCCAGCCAAAAGCAAAGGCCAGGCCGATGCCATAGGCGCCCAAAAAACCCACCGGTTGTGAATGATGATGGTAGCGCGCTTCCCGGTGCAGCAAGCCTATTTTGAACAACCCGATGAAATGCAGCCCCATCAGCATGATCACAAGGCCGGAAATGGCGGTCGCCACATTCACCTCATAACCGGCAACCGGGAGTGTATAGCTGATGGCCTGCCTGAGCGTCTGGCCAAGCACCGAAGCGCTGGCCCCCAGCGTGATAAACACCGTGGAAAATCCAAGCACAAAAAACACCGCCGCGAGAAAGGCCCGCCGCTGCTGCGAAACGGAAGCGCCATCCCCGTCGGACAGTTCATCCAGCGTCGCTCCGGTAATGAAACAGAGGTAGGACGGCACCAGCGGCAGCACGCAGGGGCTCAAAAAGCTAATAGCGCCCGCCAGAAGTGCCGCTTGCAAGGGAACATGGAGATCCATGCCCCTTAACTGACAGGCCAAACCGCCAACTTCAACTCAATCCTTGCCGCAGCCGGTCACGTGTCCGTCAAAGCGGTTGACAATATATCCAGACGAGATATGTTATAACATAACATATAGGAGAAACCCGTGCGCCTTTTGACCGCTTGCCTCGCCTCGCTCCTGCTTTCCACCTCCGCCCTGGCCGCCCCCAAAGTCATCGCCTCGATCATGCCGGTGCACAGTATCGTGGCCAACGTCATGGGCAGCCTGGGCAGCCCCGGTCTCCTGCTCTTAGGCAAGAATTCCGAGCATTCGGCCAGCCTCTCGCCGGCCCAAATTGCCAGCCTCGGCCAGGCCGATATCGTATTCATGATTGGCGGCGGCCTGGAACACAAGCTGGGGCAGGTCTCCGGCAGCGAAGCCGTGAACGGCAAGAAATTCCTGGCCTTGGCGGATGCGCCCGGAATCAGGATACTGAAAATCCGCAAGGGCATAAACTTTGAAGTGGACAGCGACGAAGCGCTGCCGGACGCCAGCGATCCGCAATATGGCTTTGCCCTGAAGTACAATCCCCACATCTGGCTCGATCCCGAAAATGCCAAGGCCATGGCCAAGGCCGTGGCCGCCGAACTTGGCAAAATTGACCCCGGCAATGCCGCCACCTATCAGGCCAATGCCACGGCCTATCTCGCCTCCCTTGATCAGCTTGAAGCTGAAATCAGCGCTGCCGCCAAACCCATTCAGGGAAAGCCCTTCATCGTGTTTCACGATGCCTACCCCTATTTCGAATCCCGCTTTGGCCTGATGGCGGTGGGCAGCATCTCGGATGCCTCAGCCGCCGCACCATCGGCAAAGTGGCTTGCCGAAATCAAGGACAAGCTGGCCCGGACCAGGGCGCTCTGCGTGTTCCGGGAACCCCAGTTTGACTCGAAATACGTGAACGTGGTTCTCGAAGGATCAAGCGCCAGGGAAGGCGTTCTGGATGCCATGGGCTATGACCTCACGCCCGGCCCTTCGGCCTATGCGCAAATCCTGCGCAACATCGCCACGTCGGCTAAGGCGTGCCTGGCTGGCGAATAAGATTCAGCAGCCGCCCGTCAATGGCGGCAAGGCCCGCTGCAATGAACCCCATGCCAATGAAATGCTTGGCCTCCAGTTGCTCGCCCAGAAACAGCGAGCCCAGGAACACCGCACTGACCGGAATGAGGAAGGTGACCAGCAGCAGGTTTGTGGCTCCCGAAGAGGCCAGAAGGCGGAAGAAGATCAGATAGGCCAATGCTGTCGAAAGCAGGGCAAGCCCGGCAATGGCAAGCCACGTTGCGGCACTGGGTGTGGCCAGTGTCCATGAGTGATCAATCGACAGGGCAACAGGCGCGAGCATGAGTGTCGACGCCGTAAGTTGCCCTGTAGCGGTCACCATGGGCGCAACTCCCATGCGCTTGAAGCGCCGCCCATAAACCCCCGAGATTCCATAAAAGGCCGATGCCAGAAGAATTGCCAGCTGCGCCCAGATATGGGTCCCCAGCCCGCGCAGCGCCGCCGGACCAACCATGATGGCCACCCCGGCAAAACCGACGATGACGCCGGCAAGTTTCTTGCCCGTCATCTTTTCATCGCTGGTGAAGAAATGCGCCACCAGGACGCCGAAGAGCGGCGTCGTTGCATTGAGAATTGAAGCCAGTCCGCTGGGGATTTGCGTTTGCCCCCACACGATCAGGGTCTGCGGGATGACATTGTTGAACAGCCCCATTCCGAAGAAGGCCAGCCACACCTTGGGGTCGCGCGGCATCCATTGCCCCATGAAACGGACAACCAGATTGAGCGTGAGCGCCGCGCATCCAACCCGCAGCATCATGATGGTGAGCGGCGGCAATTCCTTGACCGCGACGCCAATGAAGAAGAATGACCCGCCCCACAGCACGGAAAGGGCAATCAGCATTGCCCATTCCTTCGCGCCCATGACTTTTTGCGTTGCCATAATGCCTCATTTCCGCTGCCGGGCATACTGGATGTGAGGCATTCCGCCGCCCACCCGATTCCAGATCATGGCAAAAACTTAATTTCACTTTTCCGCCGCATACGTACACTATGCGGGCCTTGAATCGGAGTTTTCATGGATGGCCGCGCGCCGCAACAGATATCTTCTCATGGCTGCAATGATGGCCTGCCTCGGGGGCTCCGGAGCCCTGGCCCATCCCCATGTGTGGATCGACATGCAGTCCTCGGTCGTCTTTACTGATGATGGCC
>JBAVOA010000566.1:0-5530 GCA_049691635.1 Aestuariivirga sp.
GCGAGGGACAGGACGTAATGCATTTCGCCGAATTCGGCGTCATCGTCATGTTGTTCCTGGTAGGGCTTGAATTGCAGCCGTCGAAACTCTGGTCCCTGCGCAAACCCATCCTCGGGCTGGGCGGACTGCAGGTATCAGGCACGGCGCTGGCCATGGCGCTTGTAGGCTATGTTATCGGATTAGACTGGAAAGCCGCCATGGTGAGCGGCCTCATCCTTGCCATGTCATCAACGGCCATTGTTATCCAGAGCCTGAACGAGCGCGGCCAGCTCAAAACTTTTGCCGGCCAATCCTCATTCTCGGTTCTGCTGTTCCAGGACATCGCCGTGATCCCCATGCTGGCACTTCTGCCATTGTTGGCAGTTCACCAGTCAGCCAGCCATCAAAGCACCAGCCTGATCGCATCGCTTCCGGCCTGGGCACAAACCTTGAGCGTGCTCGCTGCCGTTGCCGCCATCGTGCTCGCCGGCCGCTATCTCATGCGGCCCCTGTTTCGCTTTGTCGCCCAGTCCGGCATCCGCGAAATCTTTGTGGCCTTTGCACTGTTGATCGTGGTCGGCATCACCTTGTTGATGCAACTCGTTGGACTGTCCGCCGCCCTTGGAACCTTTCTCGCTGGTGTCGTTCTCGCGGAGAGCGAGTACCGCCACGAACTTGAAATGGATCTGGATCCGTTCAAAGGCCTGCTGCTGGCGGTCTTCTTCATGGCAGTCGGCGCCGGCATCGATTTCAACTTGCTCATGGCCAATCCCATCCAAATTCTCGGGCTCGTCGTTGGCTTTGTCCTCCTCAAACTCGTTGTGCTTTATGCCATCGCTCGCATCTTCCGCATGAAGGGGCCAGACAGCGCACATTTTGCCTCCTCGCTCGCCCAGGGCGGGGAATTCGCCTTTGTGCTGATTTCATTCTGCCTGGGCCTTGGATTGCTGGCCGCCGGCCAAGCCTCTTTACTGGTGGCCATTGTTGCAATCTCAATGGCGCTGGCGCCGCTCCTCATGATTGCCAATGAAAAGCTGATCCAGCCGCTCTTTGCCAGCGGCGGCGAGATCAGAAATGCCGACGTCATTGATGAAAGCGCCCGGGTGATCATCGCCGGCCATGGCCGCTTCGGCATGACCGTTGGCCGCATGCTGCAAGGCAAAGGCTATAAAACCGTTGTGCTCGACCACGACGCCGAACAAATCGATGCGCTCCGCAAGTTTGGCTTCAAGCTTTTTTACGGCGATGCATCACGGGTTGACCTGCTTGAAGCAGCCGGCGCCCATACGGCAGAAATCCTGGTGGTCGCCGTCGATGAGCGCGAAAAGATTTCCGAGATTGTTGCAACTGCCAAGAAGCATTTCCCCAACTTGCGGATTTTCGCCCGGGCCTTCGACCGGGTCCATGCTTATGAGCTGATAAATGCTGGCGTTAATGATGCCTATCGCGAAGTCTTCTCATCGTCTCTCGATATGGCCGAAGACGTACTAGCGGCTTTGGGACAGCATCCCTTCGAAGCCCACCGTGCCGCTAAGGCCTTCAAGAAATTCGATGAGAAAATAGTTCGCGAGCAAGCCCGCCACGCCGGCGATACGGACAAAATGGTGGACATCGCCCGCAACAGCCGCGCCGAGCTCTCCCGCGTGCTTGCTGGCGACCGTGCCGTTTCACCCCTTGGCAGCGATCAGGCGTGGGAAGACAATGATGGCAGGAGCTAACGCGCCATGAGGGTGTCAACGTCATTCAGGAAGCTTTGGCTCGGTCAGTTGCCCCTGTCCGAGGCTTTCTGGCGCTATGCGATCACCTATGATCTCGTCGTGAATCTCGCATGCACGCTCATCGCCGTGACGCTCGTCCTTTACGAAGCGCCCATCGCCTTCGCGGCCTTCTTTCACCTGTTGCCCCTACCCTATTCCATTTACGCAGCCGTAGGCACCTGGCGCAGCGCTGATCGCTACCAGGGCAATCCAGTACATGCGGCGGCGGCAAAGCTTGTGCTCATCCTGTGGATCGGCTTCTGGCTTGTTTTCTAGCATGCTTGCCGCCTTTCATGACCTACGATAAGGATTGAGGCCATGTCCCAGTCCCTTCACGATATCAAGACTGATCCGCGCAATGCGGAGATTCTCATCTCCATCAACGGTACGCTTTTTCCCCGTGAAAAGGCCATGGTTTCGGTCTTTGACTCCGGATTTATTCTGGGCGACGGCGTCTGGGAAGGCCTGCGGCTGGTGAATAGCGGCGTGCCGTTTCTCTATGCGCATATCGAACGGCTCTATGAAGGCGCCAAGGCCATTTTCATGGACATCGGTGTCAAGCCCGATGAACTGGTGAAGCGCCTGTTCGCCTGCATCGATGCCAACAAGATGCAGGACAGCGTCCACATCCGCTTGATGGTGACCCGCGGCGTCAAGGCCACGCCCTACCAGGACCCCCGCGTGACCATCTCGCCTGCAACAATCGTTATCATCCCAGAATACAAAACTCCAAGCCCCGAAAAATTTGAACGCGGCATGAAACTGCATACGGTGAATGTGCGGCGTGGCGCGCCCGACGTACAGGACCAGAAACTCAACTCGCATTCAAAGCTCAACTGCATCACCGCCTGCGTGCAGGCCATGAACGCCGGAGCCGACGAGGCCCTGATGCTGGATCCCCTGGGCTTTGTCGCAACCTGCAACTCCACCCACTTCTTTATCGTGCGGCGCGGCGAAGTCTGGACCTCGTCCGGGCAATACTGCATTCCCGGCATCACCCGCGCCAACATGATCAGGCTGTGCCGTGACAACGGCATTCCCGTCTTCGAAAAGCAGTTCTCGCTCTATGATGTTTACGGTGCCGACGAAGCCTTTGTAACGGGAACTTTTGCAGGCCTTATTCCGGTGCGCGAGGTGGATGGCCGTACTGTGCGCCATCCGCTGTCTGCAGAAGCATGGAAAGGTGCCGGCCCCATTTCACAAAAACTGTCTGAACTTTACAAAGCACTTTGCGCCAAAGAAAAAACACGCAGTCTCTCATGACAATCATCGCCATGTGGTCCGGCCCGCGCAACATTTCAACCGCCATGATGTATTCCTTCGGCAACCGGTCCGATTGCGTGGCCTGGGATGAGCCATTCTACGGCTTTTCGCTGGTCAATCACGGCAATGACCATCCCATGCGCGATGAGATCATAGCGGGCAACGAAACGGACTGGGATGCCCTCGTGGCGAAATGTGCAGCACCTGCGGCAAAACCTCTCTTCTACCAGAAACATATGACCCATCACATGCTGCCGGGCTATGACCGCAGTTGGATTCATCAGGTGACCAATGCTTTTCTGATTCGCCCACCCGAACGGGTACTGGCCAGCTACACCAAAAAATGGGCAAACGTGTCCCTTCGCGATATCGGCTTTGTCGAACAGGCCGAAATCTTTGACGCCGTCGCACAGAGGCTGGGCCGTGCCCCTCCCGTTATCGATGCCGATGATGTGCTTCGGGATCCGCGCGGCGTGCTCGCAGCACTTTGCCAAGCCTGCAATGTGAAGTTTGATGACGCCATGCTGCGCTGGCCCAAGGGGCCCAAGAGCTTTGACGGCCTATGGGCACCCCATTGGTACAATGCCGTTTGGGAGTCCACGGGCTTTGCGGCACCCGTGGAGAAAAAAATTGAACTGCCATTGCAATTGGCCAGGATCGCCGACGAAGCGCGGGATTATTACCTGCGCTTGAAGACCCACCACCTAGTGGGCGTGGGCCGCCATTAGTCCCGGCGAACCGGATGAGGTTGTTGAACCGCCGCTTTCCTTTTCCATCAGCATCTCGACCTTGCGCAATTCGGCTTCCTCATCGGCAAGCTGCGCCATGACAGATGCCTTCTGGTCGTTGAGATCGGCAATGGATTTGAGAAGATTGTCGCGGCGTCCGCGCGTGGCCTTGGCCGCCATGGAATAATTGACGTTGGCTGGATCGGTGACACCATTGCGGCTTTCTTCAAAGCGCACATGGGAGTCGAGCTCATCATATTTTTTGGTGAGGTCCTGGATCATCCCATCGATGTCCGCGCCTTGACGGCGGCGCTCCTCGGTGCGGAAACGGTGCAGTCGCAGAAGGGTCTCACGTGAACGCATGGAATTCCTCACAAACTCAAAAACAGACCGGGCAACTAACACAGCCCCTAGGCACGATTCGCCGAATCAACTATCGAGAAGATTCGGACGCTTCGTAGGACATCATGAACGGGTAAGCTTAAAGCCGGGTAAACTGCAGGGGTGACGCAATTAAAAACACTTTTCTGCCTGCTCGACCGGGACAGTTAACTAAATCTAGTATGCTTTAAGAGTCAAACCACCAGATATGGCGTGCAGTTAGTTAAAGTATCCCGCACAGAGATTAGGTTTTGTTAACCTTTCTAAGCTTATCTTAACATTCAGAGTTAACGGATAGTTGCGCGATCAAGGCCTGTCGGCCGGGCAGACGCGCGACAAGGAAGGCTCCACCACGGAGCCGGTACAAAAGGGGATTCGAGATGAGAGTACTGCTGATCGAGGACGACACCGCAACGGCCCAGAGTATCGAGCTGATGCTGAAGTCCGAAGGCTTCAATGTCTACACCACCGACCTCGGTGAAGAGGGTGTGGACCTTGGCAAGCTGTATGACTACGACATTATACTGCTGGATCTCAACCTGCCCGACATGTCGGGCTATGAAGTTCTGAAATCGCTCCGCGTGTCGAAGGTTGGCACTCCGATCCTCATTCTCTCCGGCCTTGCCGGCATCGAGGACAAGGTCAAGGGCCTGGGCTTCGGCGCCGATGATTACATGACCAAGCCATTCCACAAGGACGAGCTCGTCGCCCGCATTCATGCCGTGGTGCGCCGTTCGAAGGGCCATGCCCAGTCGGTGATCCTCACCGGCGAATTGCTGGTCAATCTCGATACCAAAACCGTCGAAGTGGGCGGCCAGCGCGTGCACCTCACCGGCAAGGAATACCAGATGCTGGAGTTGCTCTCGCTTCGCAAGGGCACAACCCTCACCAAGGAAATGTTCCTGAACCACCTCTATGGCGGCATGGACGAACCCGAACTGAAAATCATCGACGTGTTCATCTGCAAGCTCCGCAAGAAACTTGCAACCGCCGCTGAAGGCAAGAACTTCATTGAGACTGTCTGGGGCCGTGGCTATGTGCTCCGCGAAGGTGCTCCCCCCATGTCCGGCCAGGAAGACTACCGCGAAACCGCCTGATAGAATTGCAGGGCGAAAAAAGTCCGGCCTCTTAAGTGAGCCGGGCTTTTTCGTTTCTGCTAATGTGTTCGGGGTCAGTTCAACTGTCGCCATGTTTGCGGTAAAGGCATGCGGCTGCATTCTGGCAGGCGTATTCCTCCGAGGGCTAAAGTTCTGGAACTGAGGGTCGCCGGTCATGGCGGTGCCCGCTGGTGTTGAAGGAAAGAAGATGGAGGGGATGCCCCCGCCGTGGCTTCAAGCCCGCACGTGCTTTGGGTGGTGTGGTGGTTTGGGTGGGCTGAAGCCCGGCACACGCAAGCCCTGATTGGGTGCAGGGACTTGCGCC
>JBAVOA010000567.1:0-12604 GCA_049691635.1 Aestuariivirga sp.
GGAAGCCTGCCTATAAGCAGCCTGTTTATTCCGAACCCACCTTGGTTGACGCCGAAACAGAAACGACAACGATGCCAAGAGGCGCCACGGTGCGCGTTGAACAGGGCATGACGCTTTATTCAATTTCCAAGGCCAATGGCCTGACAGTTGCCCAGTTGGCGTCGGCAAATGGCATTAAGCCGCCATACACCGTCAGCACGGGACGCGTGCTGCGCATCCCTGGCGTAATTCAGGCCAGGGCTCCGAAGCCTGCCATGGCGGATCAGGAGCAGTTCGCATCAGACGAGCCAGTCAAGAAAACGCCTGGTGGCAAGCATCGTGTGGCCGGTGGTGAAACTCTGTTTTCTTTGGGCAGAAAATATGGTGTTTCGCCCTATGCCATCGCTGACCTCAATGGTTTGGCCCATGACACGTCCCTGAATGTCGGTCAAAGCCTGCGGTTACCATCCGGATCAGGCAAATCCTTTAGTGCCAAGGTGCCCGCCGTTGAAGAATCCGAAACGGCTGCCTCCAATGACGAGCCGCCAGCAGACCAAGCGGCACCCCAGAACCTCGCGCTGAAAAAGCCAACACTGGATGAGGAAGTACCCGTTGTTAGGGCTGTTCCGCAGCAGACGGCCGAAGTTGGAGCCGCTCCCATGATGGGTGGCATGCGCTGGCCGGTGAAGGGCAAGATCATCTCCGAATATGGCGCCAAGCCAAATGGCCTGAAGAATGAAGGCATCAACATCGCGGTTCCTGAAGGCACGGGCGTGCGCGCCGCCGAAAGTGGTGTCGTGGCCTATGCCGGCAACGAGCTGAAAGGCTACGGCAATCTCGTGCTCATCCGCCACGAAGGCGGCTGGGTGACGGCCTATGCCCATGCCAAGGAACTCTTCGTGAAGCGTGGCGACACGGTGAAGCGCGGTGACGTCATCGCCAAGGCGGGCCAGACCGGCTCCGTTTCCAGCCCACAGTTGCACTTTGAAGTTCGCAAAGGCGCAACCGCCATGGACCCTTTGAAGTTCCTGGCTTCCACAACCGCATCGAACTAGAGCACGTAAGATCCTCTGCAAGCCTGGGCCCGGCAGCAATGCCGGGCCTTCGCTATTTGGAAGCGAGCTTCGTTCCAGTTCTGCCGGCCACATCCTGGATATACTGCCACGCTACCCGGCCCGAACGGCTGCCGCGGGTGACTGACCACTCAATAGCGCCCGCATGCAACGGTTCGGACTTCACAGGCAGCTTGTAATGTTTTGCATAGGCCTCAACCATTTCGAGGAATTCATCCTGCGAGCAGTTGTGAAAACCCAGCCACAGGCCAAATCTGTCCGATAGCGAAACTTTTTCCTGCACCGCCTCGGAAGGATTGATCGCGGTCGACCGTTCATTCTCGATCATGTCGCGTGGCAGCAGATGACGCCGGTTCGATGTCGCATAGAGGACGACATTTTCCGGCCGTCCTTCGATACCTCCATCCAGTGCCGCCTTGAGCGACTTGTAGGACGCATCCTGTCCATCAAAGGATAGGTCATCGCAGAAGACGATGAAGCAGAGTTTTGGCGAGCCGCGCAACACGCCCATCAGGGCAGGGAGGCTTTCAATATCTTCCCGGTGAATCTCGATAAGCTTCAGTTTTCCGCCATGTTCTTCATTCACGAGATGATGGCTGGCCTTGACCAGGGAAGATTTGCCCATGCCGCGCGCCCCCCAGAGCAGCGCATTGTTGGCGGGCAGGCCCTTGGCGAAGCGCCTGGTATTTTCCAATAGGATATCGCGGGTCTGGTCGATGCCCTTGAGCAGATTCAGATCAACGCGATTTACTTTTGTGACAGGTTCCAGGGTTGGCGGTGACGCATGCCAGACAAAAGCACTGGAGCGCGCAAGATTCCCGGGTTTCGGCGGAAGCGGCGCCAGCCGGTCCAGCGCGTCGGCAATGCGGGCAATCAGGTTGTTTTGGGATTTTGTAGCCATGACAAGCTCTTAACGCGACAATGGCGCTCCGTAAAGACTCGGAAATCCGGCGTTGCAATGGCGCAATCCATCGCTATATTCCGCGCAAACCTTTTGCAGGCCAATCATTTAGGAGCACCCCATGTTCGTGACCCCCGCCTTTGCCCAGTCCGCTGGTACGCCAGCCATGGGAGATTTCATGGGCATGATCCTGCCGCTCGTGATGATCATGGCAGTGTTCTGGTTCCTGCTCATTCGCCCCCAGCAGCGCAAGATGAAGGAACATCAGGACGTGATCAGCAAGATTGCGCGGGGTGATACGGTCGTGACCAATGGCGGACTCATCGGCAAAGTGACCAAGGTTGTCGACGACAAGGAACTGCTGGTGGAAGTGGGTGAAAACGTGAAGGTGCGCGTGCTGCGCCAGGGCATCAGCGATGTGCGCGCCAAGGGCGAACCCGTCAAAGCCGAAACCAAGTGACGCGCCGGTAATCCTTAGATGCTTCATTTTTCCAGATTTCAGTCGATCGCCATTTTGGCATCGGTATTGATCGGCTTGCTGTTTGCGCTGCCAAATGTTTTGCCCACATCCACGCAAGACATTCTGAAACATTATATCGGGGCAAAGCCCATGACGCTGGGCCTTGATCTTCAGGGTGGTTCGAATGTGGTGATGGAGGTCGACAAGAAAGATCTCCGCGACCAGTTGATGCAGCAGCTCTCGAGCGATATCCGGGCAAGCCTTCGTGAAGCCAAGATCGGCTACAAGGGCATTACCAGAACAGACAATGGTGTGTCGATCCGCCTGTCCGATGTTGCCGATGCGGCCAGGGCCAAGACTGAACTGCAGAAGCTGCAACAGCCCTTGGGCGGTGGATTGATGGCGACTGGAGTTGCGGTCAACCTCTATGACCTGGCCAGCCAGGATGAGCAGTTGATTTTTTCCTTCTCGGAACAGGGCCTTGACGCGAAGGTGGCAATCGCCATCCGCCAATCCCTGAAGATCGTGGAAAACCGTATCAATGCGCTGGGCACATCAGAGCCGACCATCCAGCAGCAGGGCAAGGACCGCATTGCCATCCAGTTGCCCGGGATTCAGAATCCAGATCAGGTCAAGAACGTTATCGGCCGCACGGCAAAATTGACCTTCCAGCTTCTCTGTCAGGAGCAGCCGACAGCAGCAAGCCAGAATCCACCCCAGGAATGCAAGGCTTTGCCCGTCAAAGATCAGGCAGCCCAGATCCTTTGGGTCCAAACCTCCAGCCGGGCCACGGTGGACGGCGCTGACCTGACCGATGCGCAACCGACGTTTGACCAGAATAACCGCGCTGTAGTGAGCTTCCGCTTCAACCAGAAGGGTTCCCTTCGCTTTGGCAAGTTGACGGCGGAAAATGTCGGTAAGCCTTTCGCCATCATTCTCGACAACGAGATCGTGAGCTATCCGAACATCAACGAGCCCATCCTTGGCGGTGCTGGCCAGATCTCAGGGAACTTCACCACGGAAGAATCAAGTAACCTCGCTGTTGTCCTGCGCTCCGGCGCTTTGCCGGCAAAATTGACCATTGTCGAAGAACGCACCGTTGGTCCGAGCCTCGGTTCTGACTCGATCCGTGCGGGTTTCCATGCCTCGGTGATCGGGCTTGTGCTCGTGATGATTTTCATGGTCGTGGCCTACGGCCTGTTTGGCCTCTTTGCCAACATAGCCCTGCTGATCAACCTTATGCTTCTCATCGCCGTCATGTCGGCGATTGGCTTTACACTGACGTTGCCAGGCATCGCGGGCATTGTGCTCACGATGGGCATGGCGGTCGATTCCAACGTCATCATCTTCGAGCGCATGCGCGAGGAGTGGCGAAATGGCCGTACCGCGATGAATTCAATTGAGACTGGGTTCAAGGCTGCTTTTGCCACCATCATTGACTCAAATCTTACCGCACTAATTGCCGCCGTGGTGCTCTTTGGTGTGGGTTCAGGCCCCGTGCGCGGCTTTGCCATCACCCATGCTATAGGTATTCTCACCACCATGTACACGGCATATACTGTGACCCGTTTCATCGTTGCGTTCTGGGTGCGCTGGGCGAAACCCAAGGAGGTTCCGCTTTGAGAGCGGAATAGTCATATGAAATTCAAACCGATCCGTTTCATTCCTGATGATACGAAAATTCCGTTCCTGCGGCTGAGCCGATTCGGCTTTTTTGGATCCGGCATGCTGTCGCTTGCTTCGGTCCTGCTTTTTCTCTTCGTTGGACTCAATGTCGGTGTCGATTTCAAGGGCGGTACGGTCATTACTGTCCGGACTGAGCAGGCAGCTAATATCGACCAGATGCGTTCGACTCTGGACGGCCTGGGTTTTGGCTCAATTGAACTTCAGGAATTTGGCTCACCTAATGACCTGATGATCCGGGTCGGCGCCCAGGAGGGTGGCGATGCGGCCCAACAGGCGGTTGTGGAAAAAATCAAATCGACATTGGGTGCGGGCATTGAGTACCGCAGTGTTGACGTCGTGGGTCCAAAGGTTTCCGGTGAATTAGCCGAGCAGGGTATTATTGCCGTGGTCACGGCCATCCTTGGCATCTTGTTGTATGTATGGTTCCGTTTCGAATGGCAGTTTGCCATAGGTGCCGTCATGTCTCTGCTCCACGACGTGCTCCTGACCATTGGCCTGTTCTGCCTCCTGCGTATTGAATTCAATTTACAGATCATTGCGGCAATCCTCACCATCGTCGGCTATTCGCTGAATGATACGGTAGTGGTCTTTGACCGCATCCGCGAGTACCTGCGCAAATACAAGACCATGCCGCTGGCCGATCTGATCGACTTTTCCCTGAATTCGGTTCTGCCGCGCACAATCCTCACTTCGGTCACCACCATGCTCGCCCTCATCGCTCTTTATGTTTTCGGCGGAGAGGTCCTGCGTGGCTTTACCTTCACCATGATCTGGGGGGTTATCATCGGCACTTATTCCTCGATCTTTATCGCCTCGCCAGTTCTCATTCTTTTGGGCACAAATCGAGAAGGCGCAAAAGAACTGGTAAAGGCAAAACCGGCAAGGCCTTGAGCCCCCATTACCCCGGGCGGGCGCCCATTGATGCCTATGGCAATGGCGGTTTCCGCTTTGCCGGCATGTCCCATCTGGGCTCTTTGCTGGTCCTCCCGAGTGGCATGTACCGCTGGGACGTGGATGATCTCGCAGCGCTGAAACCGGGCGACTTCGACTTACTCTTCGGTGAAGCCATGGACCTGGATTTTCTGCTCCTCGGAACAGGCCCGACAATGAGCAAGCCTCCAAAAATAATTACCGAGACATTTGCCAAGAAGAATATCCCGCTTGATTTCATGAGCACGGGGTCGGCGGTACGCACCTATGGCGTGTTGCTCGCGGAGAAGCGCAAGGTGGCTGCGGCTTTCATCGCGGTGCAGGACGCCCTATGAGCGACCACTGCCAGGAACTCGTGGCAAAGGCGGACAAGGACCGTTATCTCAGCTGCCTTTTTGCCCCACAAGACGCGCGGCCCCATCTTTTCGGGCTCTATGCCTTCAATATCGAAATCGCCCGCATACGTGAGACAGTCAGCGAACCCCAAATTGGCCTCGTGCGACAGCAATGGTGGCTCGACACTATCGAAGGAATCTACGCCAGCCGGACCCCTGACCATCCCGTAGCGTTGGCCTTGGCCGGCGCCATCGCAAAGGGCGATCTCCCCATACACGCCTTGCGCAATCTCGTTATAGCCCATGAATTTGATCTTTATGATGATCCAATGCCAAGCCTGGGTGATCTCGAAGGCTATCTTGGGGAAACGTCTTCTTCGCTTATTCAGATGGCGGGGCTGATCCTGGGCAAGGGATCTGCGGAAGCCGCAGGTTTCGCCGGAGTGGCTTTTGGGTTGGCTGGTGTCTTGCGGTTGCGCCAATCCCGCTATCTGCCGCGAGATATGGTTCAGAGCTTTGGCGAGAAGGATACGATCAAGCAACTATGCGCCCATGCGCGCAAGCGTTTGACGGAAGCAAGGGCACTGCAAGGAAGCATTCCAGCCTCTGCCATGCCGGCCTTCCTGCCGGTAAGCTTGAGCGAACTCTATTTGTCGCGAATCGAACGCGGTGGCACGTTGGAAGTTTCACAACTGCGCCGCCAGATCGCCCTCTGGCGGGCGGCGCGAAACAGCCGCTTCTGAAAGGATTTTCCATGGGACTGGCTTCACGACTGGAAAGACTTGTTCCCGACATCGCAGCGGTCATCATCCGCTTTCCCGTCCCGGCAGCGCTGTCAGTTCTCCTCTGTGCCTACGTGAACTTGATATCGATCGGCAGCGGCCTGAATGACGAGGGCTATGTGATAGCCGGCGCCGCGGCGGCATTCATCGCCTCGGGCGCGGCTCACCTGTTTTCCGAAAGCCGGGACCTGGCCCGCGCGACAAGCATTTTGCTCGCCATCGTTTCAGCGGGGGCCGCAGCTGCCCTCGGGTTCTTCACCAAAGTCTTCGAAAGCAATTTGCTCTTTCTCTTTGCCGGACTCATTCCTGTTCTGATGAAAGCACCCTATCTTAAGGATAATGCCAAGCAGGGTGCGCTTTGGCTCTTCAATCTGCGCTTTGGCCTTGCGGCGCTCCTGTCAATTGTCGTCGCCGCCCTTTTCGCTGCGGGCCTCTCGGCCATTGTTGAATCCCTGAACTTTCTCTTCAATGCCAATCTCGATGGCAACCTTCACGAGCATATCTGGAGCACCGCCGCAGCGCTCATCGCTCCGCTCTATGGCCTCTCGCTGATTCCGAAGGACTTGGATGAGGAGGTTGATATTGCAGGGCAAAAAGACACGTTGCTGGCCCGCGGCGTGTCTGTCCTGGTGAATTACGTATTGGTGCCGGTCATCTTCATTTACGCCGTCATCCTCCATGCCTATGCGGTCAAGATCATTCTCGAACAAGACTTGCCCAAAGGCCAGATCGCAATAATTGTTACGATCTTCGCCCTCGGCGGCACCGCCGCCTGGCTCATTGCCTGGCCATGGCGGGAGGAGGGTACACGCCTCCTTCGCTGGTTCATGTCCTCTTGGTTCTGGTTCACCATCGTTCCCACTATTTTACTTGTGATCGCGATCTGGCAACGTATTTCCGACTACGGCGTCACACCAGACCGCTATGGCATTATGCTCGTTGCAATCTGGGTGGCAGCCCTCACCGCCTATCTCGCTTTCCGCCGCAACCGCGCCGACATGCGCGTTATTCTTGGCGGTATTGCCATTCTCCTGCTGGTGGGCTCCGTTGGACCGATGGGCGCAAATGGCCTCACTGCCTCGAGTCAGGTTGCCCGGTTCGCGAGTTTTCTTGAAGCCAATGGGATGCTGAAAGATGGAAAAGCCATGAAGTCCGCAGCTACTCTGCAAAGTGAAATCATTACCAAAGGTTATTCGTTCCTGTACGCATTGCGCGAAGTGGATGGTTTGGAGCGCCTGAAGCCATTGTTCTCAGGCACCCCTGAAGATCCCTTCAAACCCGGATTGAGCGGATGGTCCCTGTCCGACGGGATCTCTGCCTTTCTGGGATTTAATCCTGTTCAGATCCCTGTCGATCCCGTGAACTTCACGGCAAATATTCCACTGTCAGTCGCCCTGACCGGAACTCAAAGACTCGTGGGACCGCTGCAGGCCTACCAGGATTACAAACCAGAAGTGGCCAAGGAACCAATGACCGCGTTCTACGACGCAACAACCCTGACCATCCGGCTGGAGGCAGCAACGCTCAAGATTCCATTGAAGGATTTGATGGAGAAAACCAAGGCGCGATTGTCAGGCGATTCAGGCAAACAGGCTGCTGTCTCGTTTGAGATCGCACCGGGAACCACCATCGTTATCGATTCAGTCTATGGCGATCTGAATGCCACGCCGCCCCTGGGTTCGGCCCGCTTCTGGCTCATTCTGCCGCTATAGCCACGGTGTTTCCGAGCCAGGCCGCGAAGTCCGCCTTTGCCCGCGACGTGTAGGCCCGCTTGCGCGCCGCGGCTTTCTCCGTGTGGTCCAGCCGCTTGCCTTCTGCGCGTTTGGGTGCGTCAACCGGCGGAAACAGACCAAAATTCACATTCATCGGTTGGAAGGAACCGGTGCCCTTGTCGGTCGTTTCAATATGGCCGCCGGTGATGTGATTGATCAGTGCGCCATGCGCCGTGGTGGCAGGCGGCACAGCAAATTGCTGTCCCGTGAGCTCGGCTGCCGCCATGCGCCCGGCCATAAGCCCCATGGCGGCACTTTCCACATAGCCTTCAACCCCGGTGATTTGCCCCGCAAAGCGCAAGCGCGAACAGGCTCTTAACCGAAGCTGCTGGTCCAGCACCTTAGGACTGTTGAGGAAGGTGTTGCGGTGCAACCCGCCAAGCCTCGCAAATTCCGCATTCTCCAAGCCGGGAATGGTTTTGAAAACCCGAACCTGGTCGGCGTATTTCAGCTTCGTCTGGAAGCCCACCATATTGTAGAGCGTACCCAGCTTGTTGTCCTGGCGGAGCTGCACCACCGCATAGGCCTTCACTTCAAGCTGGTGTGCATTGGTGAGGCCTCGCGGTTTCATCGGTCCATGGCGCAGCGTTTCCGGGCCGCTTTCCGCCATTATCTCGATGGGAAGACAACCGCTGAAATAGGGTGTGGATTTCTCCCATTCCTTGAAATCGGTTTTCTCACCATCGAGCAGAGCCTGCACAAAGGCTTCGTATTCCAGCTTGGTCATGGGACAATTGATATAGTCCTTGCCCGTGCCCCCGGGGCCTACCTTGTCATAGCGCGATTGAAACCAAGCCTTGTCCATGTCGATGGTTTCGCGGTGGACGATGGGCGCAATGGCATCAAAGAAGGCAAGGTCCGCTTCGCCCGTTACTTGGCCAATAGCTTTGCTCAGGGCAGGGGAGGTTAAGGGCCCCGTGGCCACGATAACACTATCCCAATCTTCCGGCGGCAAACCGGCAATCTCGTCGTAGGCAATGCTGATCAGGGGATGAGCCTTGAGAGTCTCCGTAACCTCGGCCGAGAAGGCCTCACGGTCCACCGCCAAGGCACCACCAGCCGGCACCTGGTGCCGGTCCGCCGTCGCGATGATGAGTGAGCCCGCCTGCCGCATTTCCCAATGCAGGAGGCCCACGGCATTCTGGTCTGCGTCATCGGAACGGAATGAGTTTGAGCACACCAGTTCGGCAAAGCCGCCCGTCTTATGAGCGTCCGTCCCAACCTTGGGCCGCATTTCATGCACCACCACGGGAACCCCCGCCTGCACCGCCTGCCAGGCTGCCTCGGAGCCGGCCATGCCGGCGCCAATGATATGAATAGGTTTCGTCATGGCCGCGCCTTAGCACAGTCGCGGTGTGAAACAAACTCACGGCTTGCGGAATGCTCCGGGGGGAGTCATGAGAGGCACAGGAGTCCTTCAAATGTCATCTACTCTGGCCGACATCACCACCGAACTTGAATCCATCCGCGCCCTTTCCCTGTGGAAAACTGAGCGTCCCATACTTTCCGCGCAAAGCTCCCATATCGAGGTCGAAAACCATCGCCAGGTCTTGAACTTCTGCGCCAACAACTACTTGGGCCTGGCCGACCACCCCGCCTTGATCAAAGCGGCAAAGGAGGCCCTGGACAGCCATGGGCTTGGCATGGCGTCGGTCCGCTTCATCTGCGGCACATCCGGTCTCCATATCCAGCTCGAAGAGCGCATCGCCTCTTATCTCCAGATGGAAGATGCCATTCTTTACGCCGCCTGCTTTGACGCCAATGGTGGGGTGTTCGAGCCACTTTTTGGCGAACAGGATGCCATTGTCTCCGATACTCTGAACCACGCCTCGATCATTGATGGCGTCCGCCTGAGCCGCGCCGCCCGCTACCGCTACTCCAATGGGAATATGGAAGATTTGGAGGCGCAGTTAATGTTGGCGAAGACACAAGGAAAACGCCGCATTGTCATTGTCACTGACGGCGTGTTTTCCATGGATGGCTATTTCGCCAAGCTTGGTGAAATCAGGAAATTGGCAGATACTTATGATGCCCTCATCATGGTGGATGATTGCCACGCCACGGGTTTCATAGGCCCCCAGGGCAAGGGAACGCCTGCCCGTGCCGGAATCAAGGTTGATATTCTGACCGGCACCTTGGGCAAGGCGCTCGGCGGCTCGGCGGGTGGTTATATCGCCGCTGCAAAACCCATCGTCGATCTCATGCGCCAGCGCTCGCGGCCCTATCTCTTTTCCAACGCCTTGCCGCCGCCAATTGTTGCTGCGGCGATCAAAGCAATTGATCTGACGGAAGCAGGAGACGATTTGCGAACCAAACTTTTTGATAACGCAAAGCGCTTTCGCGCCGGCATGAGCAACGGCGGCTTTAACTTGTTGGCGGGCGAGCATCCGATCATTCCGGTGATGCTCGGCGAAGCCAAACTCGCCCAGGAAATGGCCGCAAGACTCTATGAGCGCGGCATCTATGTCACGGGTTTCTTCTTCCCTGTAGTGCCCAAGGGACAGGCGCGGATCAGAACGCAAATGTCCGCCGCCCATTCTGCGCAGGACGTTGACACAGCCATTGCGGCCTTCACTGCCGTGGGCAGGGAATTGGGAGTCATCTGATGCGCGCCCTGGTCAAAGCTGAAGCCAAGGAAGGCCTCGTTCTCCGCGATGAACCAATTCCCCAAATCGGTCCTGATGATATCCTCATCAAAGTTGCCAAGACGGGAATCTGTGGCACCGATCTTCACATCTGGAAATGGGATGAGTGGGCCCGGAAGACCATTCCGGTTCCCATGGTCGTGGGCCACGAATATGCTGGCGTGGTAACGGAAGTGGGCAGCCACGTGCGAACCGTAAAGGTGGGCGACAGGGTCTCGGGCGAAGGCCACCTCATCGGCATGAAAAGCCGCATGGCCCGCGCCGGCCACTTCCATCTCGATCCTGAAACCAAGGGCGTTGGGGTGAATGTGCCCGGCGCCTTCGCCGAATACCTCAAACTCCCCGCCTTCAATGCCATTCATTTGCCCCCGGAAGTGGATGATGAAATCGGCGCGATCCTGGACCCCTTGGGAAATGCGGTGCATACGGCGCTCTCATTCGACCTAGTCGGCGAAGACGTCCTGATTACCGGTGCCGGTCCCATCGGCATCATGGCTGCTGCCGTTTGCCGCCATGTTGGCGCGCGCCACATCGTGATCACCGATATCAATGATTACCGCCTCGAACTCTGTAACCAGGTAACGGAGGCTGTTACAGTAAATGTCTCAAAGGAGGATTTGAAATCCGTCATGCAACGCATCGGCATGCGGGAAGGCTTCGACATCGGTCTTGAAATGTCAGGCGCCCCAAAAGCCTTTGATCAGATGACCGATCACATCATCATGGGCGGCAAGATCGCCATGCTGGGCATCCCCTCTCAGCCCGTGCCGGTGGACTGGAACCGCGTGATCTTCAAGTCTTTGACCATCAAGGGTATCTATGGCCGCGAGATGTTTGAAACCTGGTACAAGATGATCGCCATGCTCCAGTCAGGCCTCGATGTACGGAAAGTCATTACTCACCGCATGAAGGCTGCCGATTTTGCCACTGGCTTTGCCTTGATGAAACAGGGTTCCTGCGGCAAGGTAGTTCTGGACTGGGAGTAGGGCTCATGCCTGGGAAATATCGCCTTTATGGCTGGCGGCAGACCGGTTCCATGGCCATCGAAGCGGCGCTTGCCGAGGCGCGCGTTGACTTTGACTTAGTGCCCGTCAGTCGAAAGACCGACGAAAACCTCAAGGCTGAATTCACGAGGATAAATCCGCGCCAGCAGCTTCCAGCCCTGATGTTGCCGGACGGCTCAGTCATGACTGAAGGAGCAGCGATGCTGTTGCATATCGGGGATGCTTTCCCTGGGGCTCATTTGATACCCAAGGCGGGCAGCAGCGAGCGCGCCCAGCACGACCGTTGGTTGCTGTTCTTCGCCGTCAATGTCTATGAAGGCGAACTGCGCCAGCTTCGGCCAGAAAAATACACAACCAACCCCACCGGCGCCGAAGGCGTGAAGGCGGCGGCGGACGCCTATGTTGAGCGTCATTTCCAGATCTATGAGCAGGTTCTGGGCACCGGCCCCTATCTCTTTGGCGAGCATTTCACCATGATTGATATCTATGTCTGGATGCTGGCCCAATGGGTGGACCAGCCATGGCTGGCGCAGAGTTGTCCGAAGGTGAAACGGCTTCTGAAGACGGTCATGGCGCGGCCGCTGATTGCCCCGGTCCAAAGAGCTCATTTCGACTGATATGGAGCGATCGAAGGTTGATTGGGTCCCCGGACTTGGGCTAGGTGGTGCCAGACCGGAATAGGATAACCGAAAATGCTGTCTGCCTATGGTACGGATAAAGGCTGTCTCACTGAATTTCCGCCATTGACTGATGTGGTGCCGGAAGGTGTTGTCTGGATCGATATGGTGGAGCCAACCGCCGAAGAAGAAAAGGTTGTCGAAGCGTATCTCAAGATCGACATTCCAACCCGCGAAGAACTGGCCGAGATCGAGGCCTCAAGCCGCCTCTACCAGGAGGATGGCGCGGCTTTCATGACCGCCAACCTGATCCGCCGCGGCGAGAACGACCGCCCGGAGTCGTCGCCTGTAACGTTCATCATCAAGGGCAACCAGCTCGTCACCATCCGCTACCATCACCCGCAAGCCTTTCCCGTTTAC
>JBAVOA010000568.1:0-2874 GCA_049691635.1 Aestuariivirga sp.
GCCTACAATCATGCGGCCGGGCTCAAGCACGTATTTCAAGCCGAGGTGGCCAAGGGTGCGGCGGACCATGGCGGCATATTCATCGGGATGGGGCGGAACATCATTGGTGCCGCGATAGGGCACGCCAAGACCGCCGCCCAAATCAAGGTGGCGGATGTTGTGGCCCTCGGAACGAAGCCGCGTGGTCAACTCGGCCATCAGGCGAAAGGCCTGTTCGAAGGGCTCGATGGTGGTGATCTGGCTGCCGATGTGCATGTCCACGCCCGCGATCTCAAGTCCGGGGAGGGTTGCGGCGCGGGCATAGACCTCGGAGGCGCGGTTAAAGGAAATGCCAAACTTGTTGTCGGACTTGCCGGTGGTTATTTTTGCGTGGGTCTTGGCATCTACATCCGGGTTGACGCGAATGGAAATGGTGGCGCGCTGGCCGGTGCGCAGGGCCACGAGAGAAAGAAGTTCCAATTCAGGCTCGGATTCCACATTGAAGCAGGACACGCCCTCCTTGAGGCCCAGAGCCATTTCCCGGGCCGTCTTGCCAACGCCCGAAAACACAATCTTGCGGCCGGGAACGCCGGCGGCCAATGCGCGGCGGAGCTCGCCTTCGGAGACCACATCCATGCCAGCACCCAGGTCCGCCATGGTCCTGATCACGGCCTGATTGGAATTGGCCTTCATGGCGTAGCAGATGAAATGATCGTCGCCCTCGAAGGCTTCCGCCATTACCCGGTAGTGGCGCTCAAGGGTGGCGGTGGAATAGCAGTAAAATGGCGTGCCAATCTCTTCGGCGATGATGTTGAGGTCAACATCCTCCGCATGGAGCATGCCATCCCGATAGGAAAAATGATGCATGAACTACCGGGCTTGCTGCAATTTAGGCGCTTCCGGATCGCCACGCCTTCCGCAGGCGTCAAGCGAAGTGGCGATGCCAATGAGCAGGAGCAATGTGACAATGAGTTTCATGGGCTATTCCTTACTTCAACAATTTCAGCCAGCGCCTGGATTCGCGCGTTACATTCGAAGCGGCAGTGCCGCCGAAGCTGGTGCGCGAGGCAACCGAGGCTTCAACGGTCAACACCTTGTACACGTCCTTGCCCATTCTCGGCTCTATCTTTTGCATATCCGCAAGCGCCAGCTCCGGCAGGTCGCAACCCTGCTTTTCCGCCAGCGCAACAAGGGATCCCGCCACATGATGCGCTTCGCGGAACGGCATCTTCAGTGTACGGACAAGCCAGTCGGCAAGGTCGGTTGCGGTCGAGAATCCACTGGATGCCGCTTTACGCATCGCTTCTGCGTTAGGCACCATGTCGCGCACCATGCCCGCCGTTGCCGCAATGGCCAATGACAGGTTGTCGATGGCATCAAAGGCTGGCTCCTTGTCTTCCTGCATGTCCTTTGAATAGGTCAGCGGCAGGCCCTTCATGACAACCAGCAATGACGTGAGCGCGCCCAATATGCGACCGGGTTTTGCCCGGACCAGCTCCGCCGCATCGGCATTGCGCTTCTGCGGCATGATGGAGGAGCCGGTGGTGAACTTGTCGGAGAGTTTCACAAAACCAAATTGGGTCGTGGACCAGATGACGATTTCCTCGGCGAGCCGCGAGAGATGCGTCGCGCAGATCGCTGCTGCCGAGAGAAGCTCCAGGACAAAATCCCGGTCGGCCACGGCATCCAGTGAATTGCGCATGGGCCGGTCAAAGCCCAGGGCCTTCGCGGTCATGGTGCGATCAATGGGGAAAGATGTCCCCGCCAGAGCCGCAGCGCCTAAGGGACTTTCGTTCATCCTCGTTCTGGCATCGGCCAGCCGTGAACGGTCGCGGGCCAGCATTTCCACATAGGCCAGGCAATGGTGCCCAAAGGTGATGGGTTGGGCCACTTGCAAATGGGTAAACCCGGGCATGATGGTCCTGGCATGGGCCAGAGCTTTTTCGGCAAGCGCCAGCTGAAGGTCTTTCAACTGGCCATCGAGGTGATCAGCCGTGTCCCTGATGTAAAGGCGGAAATCCGTGGCGATCTGGTCATTGCGCGAGCGCGCCGTATGAAGCCTTCCGGCCGGTTCGCCGATGATATCTTTCAGGCGCTGCTCGACATTCATGTGAATGTCCTCGAGCGCTGTCGAAAACGTGAAGGTGCCCTGTTCGATCTCGGCTTGTACCTGATCAAGTCCGCGGGTAATTTCGCGGGCGTCGGATTTTGAGATGATGCCCTGTTGGGCCAGCATTGCGGCATGGGCTTTCGAGCCTGCGACGTCCTGGGCATACAAGCGCTTGTCAAAGCCGATGGAAGCATTGATCTCCTGCATGATGGCGTCGGGTCCGGACTTGAACCGGCCACCCCACATTCTATTGGTCATTGAAAATCCCTACTGCGAACGTGTAAGCCTTTTAGCCATGAATGATACGAAGCGAAATCGAAATTCTCTTGTCTATGCCGTGCTGCTTGTTTTTATCGCCGGCGGCATTGGGCTCTATATGTCCGGCGGCGTTTCGGATAAGGCGGCGGTTGAAAGCAAGGGCGGGTTCAGGGATTTTGCCGTAGGTCCCATGGCTGCGTTTCTGGTCAAGGCGGAACGACCGGTTGTGCCTGACTTGGTTTTCAAGGATTCAACTGGGAGTGAAGTAAAACTCGGTAAATGGCAGGGCCGGGTGGTTTTGCTTAACCTGTGGGCAACCTGGTGCGCGCCGTGCCGCAAGGAAATGCCTACCCTGAACGAGGTGCAAAAGCAGTTGGGCTCCAAGGATTTCGAGGTCGTGGCCCTGAGTGTCGACCGGAAGGGGCTTGAGGCCTCGTCGGCCTTCCTTAAGGATACGCGAGCGGATGCCCTTGGGCTTTATGTGGATCAATCGGCGAAATCCCTTGGCGATGTGCAGGCCCTTGGGC
>JBAVOA010000569.1:0-3980 GCA_049691635.1 Aestuariivirga sp.
GGGGGCGATGTGGTGTTCGCAGTGGGAGGTGAACTCGATATCGCGAAGCATGACGATATCGTCATAGCCGCCCACATCGGTGAAGGTGCGTGACAGGGTTGCGGCGGGATCCTCATCATAGCCGCTGAAATATTCAAGGAAGGCCTTGGTCACGCGGCGGGGCGTATCCAGCAGGCCTTCGCGGGCGGGATCATCGCCAGCCCAGGCAAGCAGGGTGCGGACGGCGGCTTCAGCCTCTTCCTGGGACGGGCGCTTCACCTTGGAATCGGTGGTTTCGCGTTGGAATTTCTTGATAATGGCGTCCATAATGTGTCTTTGGCCTTGGCTGCTGAAGGGGCTTTACTAGCGTTCCGGTTCTTCCCATATCATGGGGGGTAAATTGAGGCAAACCAACAGAGACTGTTGGTTAAGCAGATGCGACGGGAAATGGGCATGATTAACGAGATTTACAACCGGAAAATCCTCGCATTCGCGGCAGACATTCCCCGTTTGCAACGCTTGGATGCACCGGACGCCACGGCGGTGGCCCTTTCCAGGCTGTGCGGATCGCGGGTGACGGTTGACCTCAAGATGAAGGATGGGGTGGTGACTGATTTCGGCCAGGAGGTGAAAGCCTGCGCCCTGGGGCAGGCCTCGTCATCGGTGATGGCGCGCCATGTGATTGGATCGACGGCGGAGGAATTGCGCGACCTGAAGGCGCAGATGTATGCCATGCTGAAAGAAGGCGGGCCGCCGCCCACGGGCAAGTGGGCGGAGTATGAGGCCTTCATTCCGGTGCGTGACTTCAAGGCCAGGCATGCTTCCACGCTGCTGACGTTTGATGCAGTAACCGATGCCATTTCACAGATTGAAGCGAAAGCAGGAGCCTATGAAGAAGCCGTCCACTCTTGACCCCAAGACACTTACGCCGAGAACTGGAACCATCTATCCGCCGGAATTTGCAGGCGAGCTCAAGGGCCGGGAAAAGCGTGCCCTTGGCGATGCGTTCGGGCTCACGCAATTCGGTGTGAACCTCTCTACGCTGGCGCCTGGCAGTTGGTCGGCCCAGCGCCATTGGCACGAGAAGGAAGATGAGTTCATTTTTGTCGTCGAAGGCGCGATCACGCTGATTGATGATGCGGGCGAGCACCTGCTGAAAACCGGCATGTGCGTGGGCTTCAAGTCGGGTGTTCCCAACGGCCATCACTTGGTCAACAAGTCGAAGGTTCCCGCGAGTTATCTGGAAATCGGTTTGCGCTCTGACGATGAAATTGCGTCCTATCCGGATGTTGATATGAAAGCCGTGAAAACCAATGGAAAATTTGTCGTGACGCGCAAGGACGGGTCGGCGTTTTAAGCTTGTCTTTTCCCGCCGCGCGGGAGAAGACATTCGGCATCTACTTCCTTTTATTTTCGATATCCTGGGCTTTTGGAAAGCGTGATTGCAGGTCGCGGTCGGTGACGCTCATGTGGTTTCGGGTGTATTGTTCGGAGGCGTCGCGGAGCGGCTGGAAATCCCAGGGGAAATGCGAGCCGCTTTTCAGGGCCTCGAACATCATCAGGCGCGCGCGCTGGCTTTCGAGGACTTCGGCATTGATTTTCGGGATGTCAAATTTCGCCACCACTTCGGCGTGGAATTTCCTTGCCAGGGGATGGGACGCCGCCAGGTTATTGAGCTCATTCGGGTCATCGACAAGATTGAACAATTGATCAGGATCAGTCGGGCAGTGGATGAATTTCCAGGGGCCGCGGCGGAGCATGTACATGGGGGCCACGGTGCCTTCGGCCAGATATTCGCCCCAGGCGGTGGCGTCGGGATTTTCGGCGGCGCCCGCGAGAAGCGGGTAGAGCGAGCGGCCATCGGTCTTGCGGGCGAGTTCGCCTTTGCCTGATGTCGCGATATCGACGAGTGTTGGCAGAATGTCAGGCAGGGAGACCGGTTCCTTGACGCGGCGGGCTTTGAAATGTGCTGGCGCGCTGATGATCAGCGGTACATGGGACGAGGGCTCGAGATAGGACATCTTGTACCAGAGGCCGCGCTCGCCCAAGAAATCGCCGTGGTCCGAGGTGAAGACAATCACGGTATTGTCAAGCTGGCCAGTGGCTTCGAGGGCGTCGAGCAATTTGCCGATCAGTTCATCGACGTAGGAAATATTGGCATAGTGGCCATGGCGCGCGGCGCGGATATCGGCTTCGGTGACCGTGTATTCCTGCATGGCGGAGACATCGTAAAGCCGCCGGCTGTGGGGATCGAGCTCATTGTGCGAGATGGCGCCCACGCGCGGCAGGTCAATGTCCTCATCGCGGTAGAGATTCCAGTATTTGGCGCGGGCCGCATAGGGGTCATGCGGGTGGGTGAAGGAGGCCATGAGGCAGAAGGGCTCGCCGGGGGCAAAGCGGGCGTAGTCATAGATCTTGCGCACGGCGAGGAAAGCCACTTCATCATCATACTCAAGCTGGTTGGTGATTTCGGCGATGCCGGGCTGCAGCACGGAAGTCATGTTGTGGTACCACCAGTCGATGCGCTCCTGCTTCAGGCGCCAGTCCGGGGTCCAGCCGAAATCGGCGGGATAGATATCGGTGGTCAGGCGTTCCTCGAGACCGTGCAACTGGTCGGGGCCGACAAAATGCATCTTCCCCGAGAGGCAGGTCTTGTAACCTTGCAAACGGAGATAATGTGCCCATGTGGGTATGGAGGAGGGAAACTCCGCGGCATTGTCATAGACCCCGGTGCGCGACGGCAGCAGGCCGTTCATGACAGTGGCGCGGGCGGGCGAACAGAGGGGGCTTGAGGAATAGGCATTCTCGAAGACCACGCCGGATTTGGCCAGGCGGTCGAGGTTCGGGGTTTTGACCAGCTTGTGGCCATAGGCGGGCAAGAATTGCGCCGCCAGCTGATCTGCCATAATGAACAGGATATTGGGTTTGGTTGAGGCCATGATGAAGTCCGTGCTCTTGTTTTTAATCCGGTTTTACCAGCTCACATTATCAATGCTTGTGGGCCGGCGCTGCCGCTATTTACCGACATGTTCCGACTATGCGCGAACGGCAATCGAAAAGCACGGGGCATGGCGGGGATTTTTGCTAGGGCTGGCGCGGGTGTCGCGCTGCCACCCCTGGGGCGGGGATGGCTTTGATCCGGTGCCCGATATCTACGAGGGGCCGGAGTGGCGGCAAAAGAAAAGGGGCCCCTGAGGGCCCCACTCGAACTCAATGTGGAACGCTTACCAACCGAAGTTGTAGGCGAGGCCAGCACGGATTGTGTGGATGCCGCTATAGTTTTGATCCACGTCCACAGCTAAAGGCACCGAGTTAGACAACTCGTAGGTGTGGTCCGGCAAGTCGATGTACATGTACTCAATGCGGCCGGAAAGACGATCCGTAAATGCATGCTCCATGCCGCCGCCGATGACCCAACCCGTGAGCCAGGCTGAATCGCTAGCCGAGGCGCCGCCCAGATCATCAGTAGAGAATGTCGTGTCAACAAAAGCTGCACCGCCGGTGATGTAGATCAAGGTATTGTCAAAGGACAGGCCGGTGCGGGCGCGCAGGGTGGCTACATTGTCAAAATCGAGATGGTTCAACTGGCTCGGTTCATTGTTTTCCGCAACTTCGCCACCGAAGGCCCAGTCGCCTTCAACGCCGAGGACGAAATTGTCAATCTGGTAGCTCCAGCCTGCAAGAAGACCGCCGTTCCAGCCGAAGCCATTCATTTCACCGTCAGGTGCGCTGCAGGCTCCGCAATTAGCGAAATAATCGCCGGTTTCAGTGATGCCTCCGACAAAAGCGCCGATGTATGGGCCGGACCAGTCATAGGTGGCCGGGCGGAGATCGCCCATTGGCGGTGGAACATCCATATCGGCTGCAAGGACCGAAGGTGCGGGCAGCAAAGCCGCGATTGCAATGACCAGACAGTAGAAAAACTTTTTCATGTTGTTACCCAACCCAATTGTTACGCTCTCGTTCGGGGTTCAACATGAAGTGTTAAGGTTAATACGGGG
>JBAVOA010000570.1:0-2727 GCA_049691635.1 Aestuariivirga sp.
GCTGCGGGCGGGCCGCGCGAACGCCTATTCCGAGAACCGGAATTTTACTGCGCAAGCCTTCCAGCCCGGCAACTAAACCCGCCTGTGTGCCAGCGCTTCCCGTCGCATGGACAACGTGATCAATGCGCAGGCTCATGTCATTGGCCTGCGCCACCAGTTCGATGGCGCAATTCACATAGCCGAGCGCGCCAATGGCATTCGAACCGCCACCCACAATAATATAGGGCTTGCCGCCTTTGGCGCGAATTTCGTCTGCGACTTTTTCCATCGCCGCATTCATGTCAGTGCCGCCGGGATAGTTGCTGGTCGGCGCGCCATGAATGTGATCGAGCAGCACATTGCCTGAGCCGCAATAATCTGGGCTGTTGCTGCCGGTGCGGTTTTCCAGCAGAATCCGGCACTTCATGCCAAGCTTGGCTGCGGCCGCTGCAGTCTGGCGGGCGTGATTGGACTGGATGGCGCCCTGGGTGATCACCGTGTCGCAACCCTTGGCCAATGCATCCGCCATGAGGAATTCAAGCTTGCGGGTCTTGTTGCCTCCAGTTGACAGGCCCGTACAATCGTCGCGTTTAATATAGAGATTGGGTCCGCCAAGAAGCTTCGAAAGGCTAGGCATCGCCTCCAAAGGCGTTGGCAAATGCCCAAGGCGCACGCGCGGAAATCTGGCCAGATGCATCTCGTCGCAACTCCCCAAAGGCTTATTAGTTCAGGGCAGCTTATGAAGCGGTGGCCGGGCTGGCCAATGCCAAGAGCGGACCAGATCATGCCGGTTTGGCATAGTTCTCCAGGCAATGTCGGATCACCGCCACGATCATGTCACAGCTGTCCAGCGGCAAAGCCAAAGGAATCCGCATATCGCAGACCTCGCTCAGCACCCGCGCCGACTGCGGCAGGCTTTGCTTTTCCGTCACATATTCCCAGTGTTCATGGACACTGGTGAAACCCACCGGCTGGGCACGGCCAAACCACTTCACAAAGACTCCGCGCGTCGCACAGGCTTCCAGGAATCTTTCCATTTCGGCAGCACTCAGGCCCTTCACTGAGAACTGGATTGAACTCATGACATACTGTTCTTTGGGCGGACGTGGCGGAATGCGGATGTTCTGAATCTTGCCTAAGCCGTCGACCAGCCGGCGATAGCGATCGTTCCAAACCTCGGAGCGCTCTGCAAGCAATGCAATCTGGGGACGGCCGACGGCGGCGGTCAAATTCGATATTCGCAGGCTAAAATTGGGAATGCGGCCTCTATATTTTTCGAAATATTCGAGACCAGGCCGCGCCCTGTGCTGGGCATATAGCATGTAGCTTCCCGAATAGAGAATGGCCTTCGCCGCAATATCGGGATCATCGGTGACCAGAAGCCCGCCTTCGCCGGCATTGGCGTGCTTGAAGGATTGCAGGCTGAAACAACCGATGGCCCCGAAGGTTCCGGTGAACTTGCCATTCCACTTGGCCCCCATGGTGTGGGCGCAATCTTCAATCACTGTGAAGCCGTGGCGCTTTGCAATCACCATCAGCGCCTCCATGTCACAGATGTGCCCGCGCATATGGGAAAGCAGCAGCACTTTGGCGCCGCTCGATGCGGCTTTCTTGTCGAGGTCATTGAGATCGATCTTGTAGTTCTCGTCGATTTCGACAAACACCGGCTGCGCACCTGCGTGTTCCACGGCACCTGGAACTGGCGCCAGCGTAAAGGCGTTCATCAGAACCTTGTCATCGTGCACGACGCCTACGCATTTCAGCGCCACGAACATGCTGGCCCCGCAGGAATTGAGCGCAGCACAGTATTTCTTGCCGATATAGGTCGCGTAATCCTGCTCAAGGGCAGTGGCCTCGGGAACCCCGGTGCGGTCTTCGCCGTAGCGGTGCAGCTTGCCGGCACGCATCACTTCGATCGCGCGCTGAATACCCTCTTCCGGAATCGCGCCGGGAAGACTTAGATCGAGGTCAAGCCGGGGGTCATCCATTGTTCAACTCGAATTTCTCGGCGGGAAAGTATTTGCCGAGCCTGATGTCGGCGGTGCGGGCATGGGCCTCCATGCCTTCCAAGCGGGAAATGCGGGCGGCAACGGGGGCCACCACGCGGCTCGCCTCGCGCGTCATGCGTTGATAGGTCAGGACCTTGAGGAATTTTGCGGCGCTCAATCCACCGCTGTAGCGCCCGCCGCCTTTGGTGGGCAGAATGTGGTTGGGCCCGGAACATTTGTCGCCGAAGGCAACGGTGGTTTCCTCACCGAGGAACAGCGAGCCATAACTGCGCAACGTCTTTAACCACCAGTCAAGATCCGCCGCCTGAATATGCAGGTGCTCGGAGGCATATTGATCGCTGACCGTGCAGGCTTCCTCGCGGCTGTCCACCAGAATGACTTCGCCATAGTTGCGCCAGGCAACCTCGGCTGCTTTGCGCGCCGTATCGGGCAAGGCGGCGATCATGCCTGGCATCATGGACATCACGTCCTGTCCCACTTTGCGTGATAGCGTGATGAGCCATACCGGCGAGTCTGGACCATGCTCGGCCTGGCCGAGCAAATCGGAAGCCACGACCGACGCATCCGATGTTTCATCGGCGATCACCATGGTTTCGGTCGGCCCCGCCACCACATCGATACCAATCTGGCCGAACAACATGCGCTTGGCCTCCGCCACGAAGCGATTTCCCGGTCCAACGACAATATCCGCCGGTTGGTTGGTAAACAGACCATAGGTCAGCGCGGCAATGGCCTGCAC
>JBAVOA010000571.1:0-3363 GCA_049691635.1 Aestuariivirga sp.
GAGCAGCCTGCTCCCCTCATCAAGCCACTGATCGCCTGAACGGCGGCACCATTCGGCAAGCCTGCGGTTTCGCAAGCCGCGCGGCAGCTGGGTGATGCTGGCAGCCCCTGCCTCATCGGGAATTTCAATTCGGATGGCATGACGAGGCGGCAAGCTGGCGCGCAATTCGGCTGGCAAGTGAACCAGGCTTTCCAGGACAGCCAGCGACAAGTGCTCGGCGCAGTAAACAACGCCCCGCCCCGGCGAATTCCAGCGCGCCCCAAACATCCGATTTCCGGTTCCAGCCAGATCACGGGCATAACGCGGGTCGGCAAGCCGCCAGAGGATCATGCGCTCTCAGCCCGCGTCACCAAATACAAAACGGTGCAGCAAGGCCTCCACCTCGCGCGCCCCCGCATCGGTCGCCGCCAGCGCGCGCGGCGTTTCATTGGCAAATGACGGATTGGAAGATGCCAGAAAAACCTCAGCTGCTTTCGCATCCGGAAATGCCCAGTGGGCCAGCGCCCGGACGCGCAAAAGCCTGGCTATGGCATCGGCCTCTTCAATCTTGAGTTTTTCATTGGCCGCCACCCGCCGCATCAGGGTTCGTTCGGCGACAACGCGGAACACATCTTCCCGCGCCAGCGTCCCCTTCCCGATCATCACCATCACGGATTTGGCCGATATGCCCCTAGCAATATCGCGATAGTCAAAAGTCGGCTGTATGGGCTTGGCATGAACGTTCATTGCGAAACCATATCATAGATCGGCAAATGCCGCAACATGACGCGGCAATTGGCAAACTAGGGCGTCTCCCAATTAACGTTCAAATTCCCTTCGCCTTCTCCCGGAGCTTGAATTTTTGGATTTTGCCGGTACTGGTCTTGGGCAGTTCGGTGAACACCACGTATTTCGGCACCTTGAATTTGGCGAGCCCCTTCGCGCACCATTCCAGAATATCTTCCGCGCTTGCGGTCTTCCCCGGTTTTAATTCCACAAAGGCGCAAGGCGTCTCCCCCCATTTCTCGTCGGGTTTGGCAACGACTGCCGCAGCTTGAATTGCGGGATGCTTGTAGAGGCAATCCTCGACTTCGATTGACGAGATATTCTCGCCCCCTGAGATGATGATGTCTTTCGAGCGGTCCTTGAGCTGGATATAGCCATCCGCATGCATCACCCCCAGATCGCCGGAATGGAACCAGCCGCCGGCAAAGGCCTCGGACGTGGCTTTCGGATTCTTGAGATAGCCCTTCATCACGATATTGCCGCGGAACATCACCTCGCCCATCACCTCGCCATCGGCAGGAACCCGCGTCATGGTCTCCGGATCCATCACGGTCAGGTCTTCCAGCGGATGATAGCGCACGCCCTGCCGCGCCTTCTTCTTGGCCCGTCCCGGACCGTCAAGCTCATCCCACAGCGCCTTCCAGTCATTCACCGTGGCAGGACCATAGGTTTCGGTCAGGCCATAGAGATGGGTCACATTGAACCCCTGCTCCGCCATGGCGGAAAGCACCGCCTCGGGCGGTGGCGCAGCCGCCGTCATGAATTGCACCGTGTGCGCCAGTTTGCGTTTTTCATGTTCGGGCGCATTGAGAATGGCGGACATGACAATCGGTGCCCCGCACAGATGCGTCACGCCATTGTCCGCCAATGCATTCCAGATCAGGTTTGAGCGCACCCAGCGCAAGGTTACATGGGTGCCCGCCACCACCGATATCGCCCAGGGGAAACACCAGCCGTTGCAATGGAACATGGGCAGCGTCCAGAGATAGACCGGATGTTTCGGCAGGTCCACCGCCAGGACATTGCCCTGCCCCATGAGATAGGCCCCGCGGTGATGGTAGACCACGCCTTTGGGATTTCCGGTTGTGCCCGATGTATAGTTCAGAGAAATGGCTTCCCATTCGTCGGCGGGCCACAGCCATTCAAACTGTTCATCGCCGCCCGCAATGAATTGCTCATATTCAATGGAGCTGAGCCGTTCTCCCGCCACCTCGAACTCCGGATCAACATAATCGACGACGATGGGTTTTGGCCCCTTCATCAGTTGAATCGAAGTCTTCGCAAGGGAGGAGAACTCCTTGTCAACAATGAGGAATTTGGTCTCCGCATGGTCCAGCGAAAAGCCGATCGTTGCCGCATCAAGGCGGGTATTGAGCGTATTGAGAACCGCCCCCATCATCGGCACGCCATAGTGGCACTCGAGCATGGCGGGCGTATTGGCGAGAATGACTGAGACCGTATCACCCTTCTTGATCCCTGCTTTCACCAAAGCCGAGGCCAGTTTCCGCGCGCGCGCATAGAACTGCGCATAGGTCGTGCGGCGCTGCCCATGGATGATCGCCACATGGTCAGGAAAAACCGCCGCCGACCGCGCCAGAAATGTGAGCGGCGTCAGGGGCTGGTAATTGGCGGGATTTTTATCGAGGTCGGTGTCGTAAATGGACATGAAGCAATCCCTTGGCTGAGAAGTGCCTCATACTGTAAAAATTCAATGCCAAAGTGAAGCTAAACTTTACCCTGCGGCAGGCCCACCGTTAAGCCGCAGCCGCCAGCATGCGATCAAAATCCGCCTGCAGCGGGCCTCTGTGCCACCAGCGCGAAACCGGTCCCATGGCAAACCAGATCAGCAGGGTGAGCCCCCAGGCCATATAACTGTCCACCGCGTAGTGCCAGCCCAGAAGGATGGAGCCAATGAAAATCAAGGCCGCGTGGGCGCTAAGCAGGTGGCCGGCGAACCGGCTGATCTGGTAGCCGGCAACCACAAACAGCAGGGCTGAAGCATTGTGCATGGAAGGCAAGGCCGAAATGCCAGCGACCGCGGATTTGCCAATTTGGCCCTGCCACAGGAAATCCTGCACCGGAATGGCCCATATGGGTACAGTCTGGTTGACCTCGCGCAGATAGGCCATCAGTCCCGCATAGGGGTCAGGTGTGAGCCCCAGCCTTCCATAATAGCACGGGCCAGCCGACGAAAAGACAATCGCCAGGACGCCGCCAACCAGAATCCAGACGGCAAAGAAACTGAGGAAAAACTGTGTGCGGAGCGGGCTCGGCGTATCGGCGAAAGCGAAATATACCCAGATCATCCACATCACCAGAAACCATGCGCCGTAATTGACGTTGATGGCAAGTGTGGCGAGCGGGTAGCCTAAAACGGGCTGCAACCACTCCCATGGCTGTTTGCCAAAATGGAGGGTTCTATCGAGGGCGGAAAAATAGCTGTCCCATGAATAGGGATTAAGGCTTGGAATGTCGGCCTTTACGCCAACAAAAACATACATGAAAATGATCATGATAATGACCATGGGAATGCCGTTGGCCATCCGAGCGCTGCTGCCCAGATACTGTTTCAGGTCCGCGATCAGGGCAGGAATTGGC
>JBAVOA010000572.1:0-3521 GCA_049691635.1 Aestuariivirga sp.
GGCAGGGACTCGTTGAAGCCCCTGGTGCTCAGCCGGGCGGCGTCAACGCCGGCCGCCACCAGGGCTGTTACCACGGTCTGGGCCCGCGCCTCGCTCAACGCCTGATTATACAGTCTGGGGCCATAGAAGTCAGCATGTCCGGCAATTTCCGCCTTCAGCGCCGCACAACGGCCATCCTTGAGAAGGGCAGCATATTGATTCATGGCCACGTCCAGAGGCGACCTGAGATGGGTGTCATTGAAGGCGAAGCGAATTGGGAAAATCGCGCTGATCTTGGCCAGTACGCCGGTGCAATCATAGGACGGCGGGGCGGGCTGAACGGGTGCCGGCGGCGGGGCCGCGGCGACTGCCGTGCCCTTGACATTCACTTCGAACCTGGTTTGATCAAAGGACTTGCGCCCGATCTTGTCGGCGGACTCCACGACAACATCATAGCTGCCGGGGTCCAGTTTTTTCGAAACGGTGAAACTCCAGTTTCCTTTCCCGTCGGAGGCCAGCGCTCCGCTGCTGTCATCGAGGGCGGCTTCGAGCCCGGCATTCGGGACGGAGACTTTCAAGCTGGTGGCGTCACCTTCGGCCCAGGTTCCCTTGATCGCCGGCGGCGAGGCATCGTTGGCGTAGAGGAAAATGGCGGGAGAGGCGGGTCCAACAGCGTCGATCACAAGACTTGACGTGGTTGAGCTTGCTTTGCCCGCGTCGTCGAGGGCATTCAGGACAACGTCATAGGTTCCATCCTTCAGGACCGATTCCGGCTTGAGTTTCCAGTTGCCTGCGCCATCCGACGTCAGCGCCTCACCGGTGCCCAGAACATAGGTTTTTCCCGCCAAGCCAATGGAAAGGCCTTTGGCCACGCCCTCAGGCCAAGTGCCCGTAAGAGTTGGCCGGGCCTCCATGGCGGTTGTGATCTGGAGCGCGGGCGCGGTGACGGCCGCGGCGGCCGGAGCTGCGGGTGCGGCTGGAGCTGGTTCGACAGGCGGCGGTTCGGCGGGGGCCGTAACGACGGGGGCTGGAATGGCGGCCGCAGGTGCTGTCACTGGCGCGGCGATGACAATGGCCGCCGCAAGGGTGGATTTCGAGGTGTTCCCCGCCGCGTCGCTTGATTCAACGGTGATGTCATAGGAGCCGGGCCGGAGATCGACCACAGGGGCGAAGCTCCAGTTGCCTTTTCCATCTGATTTCAGGTCCGCATCCTTGCCGAGAGTCCAGGTCTGGTCGGCAAGCCTGGCCAGAAGGGCTACGGCATCGCCCTCGGCCCAGGTCCCGTTCAGGGTGAAGGGCCATTGGACGCCACTGGCTAACGGGATAATGGCTGGTGCGACGGGGGCAACCGTATCAATGACGAGGGTGGCGGGCGCGGTGGCGCCAATGGCGGGGTTGACGCCGTCGGAGACCGCGGCGCCTATTTCATAGCTGCCGTCGGCGAGAGGCGCCGAAGGTTTCAGCAGCCAAGCCCCGGCGCTGGAGGAAAGCTCCGGATCGGCGCCGAAGGTGTAGGTCTTGCCGGCAAGGGTCACCGTCAGGGTTTTGGCCACCCCCTCCTGCCAGGTGCCGGTCACCTCGGGCGTGGCGCTATTGGTGGTGAGCGAATTGACCCCGGGAGCAACAAGAGCCACTGGCGGCAGCGGGGCAACAATCCGGGCGCCATTGGCGATGGTGCGCACGCCATAAACCCCGGCCAGGGCCTGCATGGCCGAATCCATGGCTTTCTGGCTGGGGGCATCGCCCGAAAGGGTCACATCGCGGCCATCGAAGGACGGCACCGCCCAATTTGCCCCGGCGGCAAAGAGCTGTCCGGTCACCCGGCTGGAAATATCCCGGTTTAACTGGCCAGTATTCAACAGGTAGGCCGGCAAGGCCGTCAGCACCACCATTGGAGGTGCCCAGAGCAGCCATTTAACCGGACGCGGTTTCCACATTTGTTCCCCCTCTGCCATAGTCTTTGCCTGCTCCACCAGGTGGAACATGTGCTATCTCGCTGCCTGCTTGTTAGCATCGAAACTGAGTCGCAGCCATAAGACAGGCAGGCCAAACCGAATTTGTTAACCAAGCCTTAAGCCATTGAAGTTTCAGTACATAAATGACTCCTTAAAAAAACGGCTAAAACTGTTGCCTTTGCGCCACAGACGGGGAAATTCTGGAAAAGTGCCCCCGTTATGCGTTGACCTTAACGGGCAGAAGAGTTGATAACATCCCCATGTGCGAACGAGTCGTGCATTGCCTTCCCTACTCATTGCAGGGGATCGGGGGGCTACTCAACTCCAAGGATTGTGGGAGAATAACAATGAAGACAATGAAAGTAGCACTCCTCGCTACAGCTGCTCTGGCCGCTGTATCGGTTAGCGCTCGCGCTGACGACACTGCTGCCATCAAGGCACAGCTCGAAGCATTGACGGCACGTATTGCACAGCTTGAGGCAGCTCCCGCTGCTCCGATGGGCTATTCGCTGCTGACGATTTCGGAAGGCACGGCGACTGCCGTTCCTGGCCTGGAAGAAACTGATCCGACCTATGGCGACAAGGCCACGGTTATCGGCGTCATGCCGACAGCTGACGTGCCAGCCAGCGCTTCGATCGAATGGTCGGGCTATGTCCGCGCCGCCATCGTGAACTATAACTACAAAAACGAATCCACAAAGGACGATTCAACGGACGTCATAACCCGCGGCCAGCTCAAGGTTGTTGGCAAGACCGACACCGCTGTTGGCGAAGTTGGTGTTAAGGTTGGGCTCCGGGCTGAAGGCTCCACTTTGGATACAAAGCCAACTTTCGTCTCCAATGAGTATTGGGGCTGGTGGGCCATGACCCCGGAAATCACCTTTGGCGGTGGTTACTCGGGTTCGCTCGGCAATATTGGCTACGGCTATGACGGTGCCTGCAACTGCTACATCACGGACTCGGCTGAAGTCTCCCTCAACCCTGGCGATGCCCATCAGTTGCGCTTGAGCTGGGCTAGCGGCCCGATGTCGGCAGCTGTTGCGGTTGAAGATGCCACCGGCGAGAAAAGGTTCGGCAGTGATGCTGATTCCATAGGTGTTGCCGGTGAGGTCAAGTACTCCGGCGATGTGTTCAGCGGCGAAATTTCTGGCGTTTATCACGATAATGGAGGAAGTTCCTTCCATACCGACTCGTGGCAGGCTGGTGCCGGTCTTGGCTTCTCGCTTGGTGATATGGCTTCTTTGTCCATCGGCGGTGCGATGGGACAAGTCTCTGATGGTCAGGATTTCTGGAGCGCCAGCGCCCTGTTGTCCGCCAACCTCAGCGATACGATTCATGCCGAAATTTCTTACGGCGTGAAAGAGTATGACGAGCATGTAAAGCCTCTTCCTGTCATTGGCCCTGTTGGCTTTGACAACACGGGCATCCTTGCCGGCATCTACTACGAGCCAGTCAGCCAGCTGACCCTTGGCCTGGAAGGCGAATACCGGAAGACGGATGATGTTTTCCGTCATGCTACAACCCTCGACTTCGTAACAGTCTGGCGCTTCTAATCGTAACTTGACAACGTTGGAAACGGCCCGCAGC